>DAOUZE010000098.1 GCA_030665765.1 Filomicrobium sp. | reverse complement strand
ATTATTCATTGATCAGCTTCAGGTTTTTCAGATGGCTCAGCAGTTTAGCGTTTCGACCTATGCCGCTTCGATTGTTTCCGTTCCTGTGCGCAAGCCAATCAACTCATGGCCAAGCTGAAGATCTGTTGTCCAACCTAATTCACCACTGGTGATAAGGCTGGAGATCACTTCGTCAGCAGTTGTTTCTTCGGCACCTTCACTAACGCAAAGCTCGAGAATGCCCTTTCGTGTACTCCACGGGCTTCCTTCGGTCGCCCCTAGGGCTTCGATGATACGTATACGGATTTCTTCCTCGGTCCTCATAATCAATCCTCCTAATAGTTGCCGCCGCAGTGGCAAGCTCCTCAAATACTAGCACGGGCGGCGCGGTCGTATGACCCTTTCATGCATTCATTCGCCGTCCCGCGGGAATAGTTCAACCGCTATGCATGCCTTTATTCAGACAGCATGTTCGCCGATCTGCAAAGACCCTATCCAGCGACCACTTCGGGCCATTCAAGGGTCAACTGACCATCTCAACAATGACTCAAGTCAAGTCGTCGTCACGACCGCTGCCAACGGTGTCGCCGGTTGGGTCTTGCGAGAGTTGGTTTGTCGCGACACGGGGGCAGCACAAGGCCACGGTGAAGCTTGTGGAACCGCTATGTCGCGTCGCTATTAAAATTACACGGGCTCAACGCGGTTGATGCTTGCATGCTGTGCCGCGTCATGGTCGCTCGGTGGACAATCCAATTCATCGACGGACCCAGCTCGACCGTGGGGCTTCCACCTTTACAATGCAATCTTTCCGGGCGCGTAGTACACTCTTCTTCACGTTCTGAGCAATAAGCAACGCGGAACGCCCCACCGAACAATCAAAGTACGAGCAGGGTTGATGCCGGACTATAACACCGACAAAACAGATGATCACCAAACAGCCAACAATCGACCGGACACAGGACCCGATCTCCAACGCACAAACGAGCGACCTTTTGTTGTGGCGCCAGACACTGATTTGCACAAAATTGTGGTGGTCGGTGGTGGTGCCGGTGGTCTGGAACTTGTCACAAAACTCGGCGACAAGCTTGGCCGCAAAGGCAAGGCACACGTCACGCTTATTGAGCGTTCGCGCACCCACATCTGGAAGCCTTTGCTGCACGAGATCGCTGCGGGAAGCATGGATGTTGCACGCCACGAACTAAGTTATCTGGCCCAGGCTCATTGGCACGGTTTTCAATACCGCTATGGAGAAATGATCGGCCTCGATCGGGAGAAGCGGCTGGTCCACTGCGCCGCAACTTTCGACGAGGAGGGTCGGGAGATCACACCGCCTCGGTCATTTCCTTATGACACACTGGTGATCGCGATCGGATCGGTTTCTAACGACTTCTCGACGCCAGGCGTCCAAGAGCACGCGATCATGTTGGATACGCCAGAGCAAGCAGAACGCTTCAACCGGCGGCTCGTCAATGCATGCCTCCGCGCGAATACACATCCCGATCCAATCGAGCCCGGGCAGCTGCATGTAACGATCATCGGTGCTGGTGCGACCGGCACAGAGCTATCAGCAGAACTGCATCGAACGGCGCGCGGGGTTGTCGCTTTCGGATTGGACAAGGTTGATCCGGAACGCGATATCAAGATTACTCTGATTGATGCAGCACACCGGATTCTACCTGGGCTCCCGGAACGTCTATCCGAAGCGACCGCAAAGATACTCGAAGATCTTGGCGTTGAGATCCTCACCAACGCGCGCGTCACGAAGGTCACCGAGAAAGGTGTTACGCTGGAAGCCGGCCAGTTCATTCCGTCGGCCCTTGTAGTTTGGGCTGCAGGCGTAAAGGGGCCGAACGTGTTGGCCCGTCTCGACGGTCTCGAAACGAGCTCCGCAAACACCTTGGTTGTTGAGGACACGCTGCAAACAACTCGCGACGACGACGTATTCGCCTTTGGGGATTGCTGCTATTTGGTGCCGGAAGGTCAAACGCAGCCGATTCCTCCACGTGCCCAAGCCGCCCATCAGCAAGCGTCACTTCTCTTCACGCAGATAAAACGGCGACTATCCGGTCAGCCGCTCAAGCCGTTTGTTTATCGAGATTTCGGCTCGCTCGTTTCGCTCGGCGACTATTCGACGGTTGGCAATCTAATGGGATTTGTTCAGGGGCGTTCGATGTGGGTCGAAGGCCTGTTTGCAAAGATCATGTACCGCTCTCTATACAAGATGCATTTGAAGGCGCTGCATGGAGTATCGAAGGTCGGTATGGATACACTCGCAAGGTCTATAACCCGCCAGACCGAACCGAAGGTGAAATTGCATTAGGTGACGCGATTATCGAGCGCCGCGCCAAATTCAAGACACATGAATCACAATTATGTAGACGAGGGGAAAGGAGAAATTGCAGCGACGACACGCTTGCCGTGTCGCAAGAGCTGAATGCGAAGGGGGAACTTCCCATGGACGAGGGGACTACTTTTGTTGCTTTGATTGTTGGCTGGGGTTTGATTTTACCAGCTGTCGGCGCATCCACGGCGCTGGGGTACTTTAAGGGTTGGCCGCTCCTGTCAACGGTTTGGTTCGGTGCGGTTATTGGGGTATTCGTAAACGCGCTAGCGCTCGAAGCTCTGCCACCCGCGACAGCGAAGATGGTGTTCTCATCCTACGCCGCGGCGCTTGGTTTCATCCTCATCGCTGGTGCATCCTACAAGGCACTCAGGGCGAAGAGTGGCAATCGAGGCTTATAAGAGAACTGTCCGAAGGACTTAGTAAAGAAGAGGCCCCGGGGCTAATCTCGGGGCCCCTTTGGTTTTGCAATGTCGGAGAAGCCGAACGGGGCCGAGATCACATTGGAGTTGTTTTGTTGGCTCGGGCCAGAAGCGTTCAGCTTGTTCCAATCGGATGGTTGGTAGAGCGCGTTCGTTCACCTGCGTTGCGCCGCTAGGTTTCGGCCTAGAATGGACGTTGACCAAAAGGCGCTGTTCGGCTCCTATTATGCGTATGTGCGCAGCCAGAACCGGAACGCCAGAAAAACACAGCAAGCTAACTCCAGAGGCGGCTGTTGATCAGCTCGAAGCGCGCTATCAGCATGCAGTAGTGGCGCTTGAAACAGCCTTCGATGAATACCTGCAACGGTCCCGTCCGCCTTCAGCCAAAGAGCGACTTGCATTCCGTTACCCGCTGCTGCGCGTGCTGTACAACAACGTTCACGAACCGCCGCCAGTAAGCCGGCGCGCTTTCGCCAAGTTGCAGCGACCGGGGGTCTATGAGACGACCATAACGCATCCCGGTTACTTTCGAGATTACCTCTTAGAGCAGCTCCGGCCTTTGGTTGCGGAATACGGCGCCGAGATCGAGGTCACGACAAGCGATCAGGAAATTCCCTACCCCTACATATTAGAACGCACCCAGGAAGTTGCTGAAGCCGGCGTCAATGCCGGCGAACTCGCCCGTTATTTCCCGACACCAAATCTTGCTCTTGTCGGTGATCAAATTGCCGACGGTCTTGTGGGCCTAGAACCTGGCACCTCATCTCCGCTGGCGCTGTTTGATGCGGTACGGGTCGACTTTTCGTTACGGCGGCTGGTTCACTACACGGGTAGCAGTTGGCGCAATACACAGCGCTGGTTGTTGCTCACAAACTATCACCGATACGTCGATCAATTCGTGCGACTGGCCATGGAGCAGCTCCAATCTGGTGGGCCATTCGAGCGGCTAGTATTACCTGACAACATAACGGTCGATCGCGGCACGCCGACCGAAGAGGCTGAGAGAAGCATTGCCGCCTCGCAGTGGCAGAAGTACCAAATGCCCGCCTACCACCTTGTTGGGGCGGGTGGCGAAGGCGTGACACTGGTCAATATTGGAGTCGGCCCGTCGAACGCTAAGAACATTACGGATCACTTGGCGGTCTTGCGTCCACACTGCTGGTTGATGGTGGGCCACTGCGGTGGACTACGCGAAAGTCAGTCGATTGGGGACTACGTTCTCGCTCACGCTTATCTGCGCCAAGACCGGATACTTGACGCCTTGGTCCCACCTGAGGTGCCAGTTCCGGCACTAGCGGAGATTCAGGTCGCCTTGCAGGATGCTGCAGCGACCGTGACCGGTCAACGCGGTGACGCATTGAAGCAGCGTCTTCGTACTGGCACCGTTGTCACCAATGACGACCGTAACTGGGAATTACAATTTGCCCTGCAAAGACGCCAAATCAACATCTCGCGTGCGATAGCGGTCGACATGGAATGCGGCACAATCGCAGCGCAGGGATTTCGGTTGCGCGTGCCGTATGGAACACTGCTGTGCGTCTCGGACAAACCTCTACATGGCGAGATCAAACTACCCGGCGCAGCCAATGCTTTCTATGAGACGGCCGTAGCGCAACATCTTGAAATCGGTCTGGAGGCCATCGCGTTGCTTAGGATGCGGCTCGATACGCTGCATTCCCGCAAGCTTCGGTCCTTCGAGGAACCACCATTCCGTTGATCGTCGAAGAAACGCATTTCGATGCGGAGCTGTACACACTGGGGATAAGGGTTCGCGTTCAGCACGAAAAAAGTGAGAGCATGGCACCTTGCCTGTCATCTGGAGTGGCCGTCCAACTGTCGATTATGGATGCTCTGGCACGAGCCGTAACAGTGTTGAGGTCTGAAGTGAGTAAGTACCTCCTTGAAAGCCGCGATGGTGAAATTGAGCGCTTAGCCATCCAGAGCGCTGCCATGGCTCCGGAGACAATCCGAATGCTTGAACTTGTTGGGATTGAGCCAGGATGGACCTGTCTTGATATTGGATGCGGCCCCGGTGGCATCACCGATTTACTCAGCGACAAAGTCGGAGCAAGCGGCAGCGTAACGGGACTGGATATGAACGCTGGCTTTCTGGAGCATGCCCGGGCAACAGCTCCGCCAAATGTCGCGTTCGTTGCTGGCGACGCCTGCGGTTCGGATCTCCCAACAGGAAGCTTCGACCTGGTTCACATGAGGTTCGTTGCAAGCCCAACTGGCGACGTGGAGCGATTGCTTGCAGAAGCTATCCGGTTAACACGTCCTGGGGGTATTGTTGCCCTGCAAGAGCCTGACGGAACAAGCTTGAATTGCTACCCACCAAATCTGGCGTGGGACAAACTCAAGGCCGCTCTTCTCGGCGCCTTCAAGGGTGTAGGTGCCGATCCAGAACTCGCGAAGCGCCTGTATCATGCTGCGCGTCAGACGGGGCTGTCGGAAGTCCAACTTCGGACATTCATCGTCGGTGTTCGCGCAGGGGATCCGCTAGTCGACTATCTACCCTCGACGGTTGAATCTCTTCGTAGCACCATATTCAAGCTTGGTTTGCTTTCCCCGGCTGACTTGCCAGGCCTGCTTGCCGAATGCCGCAACCATTTACAGCAACCGGACGCCTCCTTCACGATGTTCACGGTTGCTCAAGTGTGGGGGCGAAAGGCGCCATGAACAACCGGCGCCGCAATCAGCTCAAGCCTGCAGTTCAGCCAGCAGCTCTGCGAGCAATTCCATGCCAGCGCCCCAACCCTTGTCCATAGCTTTGAGCGCGGCTGCAAAACAGGCAATTTCAGAATCCCTCGCTTCATGCGGAACCCAGGTCAGGCGCATCTTGGTCTGAGCGCCATCTTGTTCCAACGTCACCGTCGTCAGAAGCACCCGCGGCCAGTCCTCCATCACGGGATTTGAAATGATATTCCAGTCCGCATCTGAAACAGAGTGCAGCCAGACCAGCCGCTCGGGCGAACTGACTTCAGTGTATTCAACCCGTTGATAGTTGGACTTGTCGCCCCATTTCATTTCTCCGAGCCATAGTCCGCCGGGCTTTACTTCCAGGCGATGGATAATCATCTCCACCTTCGGACCGTACCAGCGCGGCAACAACTCCGGGTCGGTCCAAGCCTTCCACACCAGCCCACGCGGTGCATCAAATACCCGCTCCAGCTCATAAGTCGGCAAATCACTCATTATCGGCCCTCGTGGTCTCAGCTTTTTTCAATTCATCCAACAGGCCATCGGTTTGATCGAAACTCGACGGGCAAAACTATTTGAACTCTTCAAGCCAACTCATCGCCGCCGCCATTGGCTCTGCCTTTAGCCGCGCCGGTCTGTGCTGTTTATCGTCATGCCGCTCGATCAATCCCACTGGTTCTGCGGTTCGCAGATTTCGGTTATGCGAAATATCGCGTGGGCAATGGAGCGTAGGTCAGGCTGTTATGAAGCAATGTATAATTGTAGACTTTGGGTTCTTGGTAAGTTCAATGCCAGCGCTCCAGCCGGTCGCCGGAGAGATACCATCGAGCTCAGCAGCAGGGAATACTAAGATGTCACCTGACGAAGAAAAGGGCCTGTCAAGGCGCTCACTTGGCATGTGGTCGAGCACGAACAAGCCCGAAGAGATCTTCGCAGCCAGCTACATCAACCATCAAGAACCGAACGCCGAAGGCGGCGTGAAGTTCGTTGGCCTGGAGGGCTGGAAAGAAATTGTTCTCGACAATCATCGTGCGTTCTCGAGTTTCCGGGTACGTGTTTTGAGGCAAAGCGTCGAAGACGAACTCGTCGCCACGCGATGGCAGTTTTCGCCAACACACACTAGTATTTAGCTAGGCCATCCCGCGACAGGAAGGCACGTGAATTGGACGGGCGTGCAGATCGACTGTCTCGAAAATGGCAAAACTATTGAGAGTTGGGTTGACTGGGACAAGTATTGCCTCTTTGAGGAGCTCGGGCTTTTGAAGTAGCCAGTGGTTTTTTCGGTTGATGGAACCGGTTTGACTTCTCCTCACGAACATATGAAGAGATCCGTCGCCCCCTCGAGCAGTCTTGAAGCCATGTGGGCACAAGTGATCCACCACGCGCAAAAAAGCACCGCGCGGATTGTTTGAGGCAACTTGTCCGGCTTCCGACGACGCCCACGCTTCATCGGGCAGAATCGCCGGCGGATGACCTACCTGCCGCCCCAAGCATGACGCTCGGACCAGACTACCAGCCTGTGATTCGTCGGAGCAACCCAAGGGAAAATTCCGATGGCTTCGAAAACGGCTCGTGCCTACTGGAGGCACACCCGAAGGAATGAACTCCCACACAAAAGGCAACTGATTTCGGCTTTGATTAGCTCCATATGGTTCCAATGAATGGAGCGAATCGGTCATGGTACTGTAACCGCTACATCTGCGGCATGGTCTCATGGGGATAGGAATGAGATTGAGCAGACGACTTGTTCTTCTTGCGATCAGATCGGCCGGCGTCTTTACGAGCGCTGCAGTGAAACTGTGGTATGGTTTCAAGCGGATAGAAATGAGATTGGACAGACGATTTGTTCTTCTTGCGGTCGGATCGGCTGGCGTCTTTACGGGTGCCGCAGTGACACTTGGGCTCGGTCACTATGGAGCTACAAAAGATAGGCCTTTGACCGGCCCACGCCTTGCACATACTCCCACGAACCCTTCAGCTCTCGGCTTTACGCCGTTAGATACGACACGCACCGCCCGTTTCACTTACATGCCATTCAGCGAGGCGCCTCTGTTATTGCAGCCGCCTGCAGACGAGCCACTGCGCGGTGCGGAAAAACCCGAGACATGGTCCACGGAAACGCGACACGAAGCGACCGCGTCAGCAGTAGCCCCGAAGCTGGCCCTTGCCGTACCGCGACGCCCACGTAAGAAGGCGGCATCTCGGCGCACTCGATCGCGACGCTACACACTGAAGCAGCGCCTAACACAGATTTCACCAGAAGCACGAAAGCGCATCGCCAATAAATTTAAAGCCGCGAACGCTATATGGCCGCCCGCTGATGTCGGTCTCGTGGCGATCAAGGACGAGAATCTCCTTGAGCTTTATGCGCGGCCGGAGGGTGGCGAGTGGACGTTTATTCATCGCTATCCGGTGCTCGCCGCAAGCGGCGGCGCCGGCCCGAAACTGCGCCGGGGTGACAAACAGGTACCCGAAGGGATCTATGCCATCACGTTTCTCAACCCCAACAGTCGCTATCACGTGTCACTGCGTGTCAGTTACCCAAACGCCTTTGATCGTAAAATGGCTACAAAAGATCGCCGCAAGGACCTTGGCGGCGACATTATGATCCACGGCAAGAACTCATCCGCCGGCTGCCTGGCGATGGGCGACGAAGTTGCTGAAGAGCTATTCGTCCTAGCAGCAGATATTGGCAAGCGGAACATCAAGCTTATCATTGCACCAACAGATTTCCGTAAGAAGGAGATACCGGCCGCTAAACCGGGCCAACCTGTCTGGTTGCCGGATCTTTACACCGAGGTTTCAAGCGCCATGTCGGAATTCAAGGCACCACCCGAAGTCAGCCTGCTGACTTTGTTGGGACTCTAGGTTTCAGGCCAACCTCCTAGCGGGATCCGCATGAGCATTCACCGATCAGATAGTGCGGACTGCGTGAGGAACTATAAGGCTCATCTTAGCCCCAATGCTTTCCCTGCCATCATGGAAGTGACTTGAGATTAAAATGGGCTGCCGAAGCTAGACAGCCGATGCCCACCACATTTCTTGTTCACGACGAAGGATCTGCTAGCATGCGCTTACAGTCTATTATCTCGTAGTTTTGGCAGTGAGCTAGGCGTTATGGCGCTTGCATGGCAGCAAGTATTTTCAAACTACATTGAGTGCGCGCACATTAGTCCGCGGGTGCCATCGGCGAAGCGAATTCTGGGACAAACGCTACCCGATAATACAATTGAGATACCAGAGGACAGGGTGCTGATATCAGCCCGCCTTGTCACTGTACCGGGCGCCCCAGAGACCACATGGCAGTATGTTGATAAATCTGGATTAATTCTTTGCCAAAGGGGTACGGATACGAGGGTATTCGTTCGTATGATCGGCTATACCCTGCAACAGCCCCCCGCACCACCTGAGCGGCCCACACACATTGTAGAGGTCGAAGTTGGTGGCAGCTATGATAGCCTCGCACACAAGGGGTTTGAGATAGGCATGTGGTGCAACATCCTGATCGATACAGAAAAGGGTGAATTTCTCAAATAGCTAGCTCGACCATATTGTAGGACTTTCAATCCAAAATTTCCGGGGAACTAGTGACTAATCAAAATCTCAAGGCGCGTTGATCGGAACCGGCTCTGCGCTGAGTTAGAATAAACTGCAACTCGCGTGGACGAAAGTTGTCATGGACGACCTGGGATTGGTTTAGTGGCAATGCTATTGCTAAACTCGCTTAGAGGCTCGCGCCGCACAATCACACCCGACCGCATAAGGCGCTCAGCATGCGTCCGCCCGTTCCGGAAACTCTACATCGAAGTGGCCCATAACGAGTGGGCTGGACACCCAGCGTCACTGAACCAGCGCGTTCTTCAGCGCGCAGCATACCAAAGTTCAAAAGCACGGCTCGATCGAGATCGCGGATGCGCACGGGACCCAACTCGCGGTCCAACTTCTCCAGACAATAGGCCTTGCTGCGCAAGGACGTGCGCCCCACCTCACACATGTCGGTGATTGGGAGTGTGATAAGATCACCAATCGTTTGGGCATCGGACTGCAGACGAAACGTCCGCGATGCATAGGACCCGCCAGGATCATAAATTAAGTTTTACTATACTGGTCATCGCCGTGTGCATTGCGTGTGCAGTGGAACGAGAAAGGGTGCTGACAAATGAGTGTACTTTTCTGATCTAGCTTTTTGAGTTAGCGATACTCTACGTGCAACACCCAACACATAGATTCTCCGTGGCTCCGATGATGGATTGGACAGATCGGCATTGCCGGTACTTCCATCGCCTTCTAACGGGCCGTGCCTTGCTCTACACCGAAATGGTGACGGCGGACGCATTATTGCACGGAGAGCGCGCACGGCTATTGGGTTTCAATAAGAGCGAGCACCCCATCGCACTGCAGCTTGGAGGGTCGGATTCCGAAAAGCTGGCCAGGGCCGCGGCGGTCGGCGCCGATTGGGGTTTCGATGAAATCAATTTCAATGTCGGGTGCCCTTCGGACCGGGTGCAGGTCGGGCGTTTCGGCGCCTGCCTGATGGCGGAGCCGGACTTGGTCGCGCGTTGCGTCGCGGCCATGCGCGGCGCGGTCGAAATTCCCGTGACCGTTAAGTGCCGCATCGGCATCGACGACCAGGACAGCGAAGCCGACTTCCAGAGGTTCATTGATACGGTCGCCGAGACCGGTTGCAAGCACTTCATCGTCCATGCTCGGAAGGCTTGGCTCGCGGGACTTTCGCCAAAGCAGAATCGTGAGGTCCCTCCGCTCGACTACGAGCGTGTGCACCGGCTGAAGCTGGCGCGCCCTGAACTTACCGTCGTCATAAATGGTGGAATTACGTCGCTTGACGAGGCCGAACGCCATCTCGCGAACGTCGACGGCGTCATGCTCGGGCGGGCGGCCTATCAGACACCCTACATGCTGGCGCAGGTTGATCGGCGTATCTTTGGCGCTAGCACGACTTCACCTTCGCGAACGGACGTCTTGAGGGGCCTCAACGATTATGTGCAAGAGCACCTGTTGCGCGGTGGCCGGCTAAACAACGTGCTTCGGCATACGCTCGGACTGATGCATGGCCTTAAGGGAGCACGTCAGTTCCGCCGGCACTTTAGCGAGAACGCCACCCGCGAAGGAGCCGGGCTTGACGTTCTGCTGGATGCCATTCAGATGGCAGAGCGGGCGGAAGCATGGCAACGTGACGGCTTTGGACCATCGGGGTTTGAAAAGCGGGCCGCCAGCTAGGATTGCCGAACATGGAAGTGGACGTCACGGTCGGCGGGCTCTTGATGCTGGCGGGCGCTCTGGTTGCTGCCGGGCTTGTCACTGGCTTTCTTTCCGGGCTACTTGGGATTGGCGGCGGTGGGATCCTGGTGCCAGTGCTTTACGAGACTTTCGGGATCATCGGCGTCGACCCATCGATCCGAATGCATTTGGCGCTTGGCACTTCGCTTGCCGTGATTATCCCGACATCGCTGCGCTCGTTTTACTCGCATCGAGCAAAGGGCGGTGTGGACACCGCTCTATTGTGGCGACTTGGCCCGTGGATGGTGCTCGGCGTTGTTTTCGGAACTCTCTACGCAAGCTCGAGTACCGGCGATGGTCTCAAGTGGATCTGGGTTATCTTCGGCAATCTTCTCGCCCTAAAACTTGCGCTTGGCCGAGACGACTGGCGGCTGGGAAACGATTTGCCAAAGCCGCCGGTCGTCGAAATATACGGATTGCTTGTAGGTTTCGTCGCCGTGCTGATGAGCATTGCCGGGGGAAGCTTCATCGTAGCGTTCATGACGCTTTACAACCGGCCCCTTCTACAGGCAGTCGCAACCAGTGCGGGGCTTGGGCCGATGGTGGCGATCCCAGGCGCGCTCGGACTAGCCATCGCAGG
>DAOUZE010000375.1 GCA_030665765.1 Filomicrobium sp. | reverse complement strand
TCCGGAAAATCGACGCTACTCAATATACTTGGCGGGCTCGACCGGCCAACATCGGGAACGATTAGCTTCAAAAAAACGAACTTGACGCGGCTTGATGAGGGCGGACTGACGGACTATCGGCGCAGGCATGTCGGCTTCGTGTTCCAATTCTACAACCTGATTCCATCGTTGACGGCGCGTGAAAACGTGGCGCTTGTGACGGAGATCGCGAGCAATCCAATGCGGCCCGAAGAGGCGCTATCGCTGGTTGGACTGAACCACCGCTTGGACCACTTCCCCTCTCAGCTTTCAGGCGGTGAGCAGCAGCGCGTGGCCATCGCACGTGCTATTGCAAAACGTCCCGAAGTACTCCTGTGCGATGAGCCGACCGGCGCTCTCGACAGCAAGACCGGCACCCTCGTGTTGGACGCTTTGGTCTCCGTGAACCGTGAACTCGGCACAACCACGGCAATCATCACCCACAACAGATCGATCAAGGACGTCGCACACCGCGTCGCGTTCTTTTCCGACGGTAAGATTACGCGCGTTGAAAAAAACACCCAACGGCTCGAACCAGCCGACATCACCTGGTGACCGCCGTGCGCGTACTCGACAAAAAAATATTCAGAGATATCGTTCGCATGTGGGGTCAAATGCTCGCAATCGCGCTGGTGCTTGCCGCCGGCGTCGCGACACTGGTCTTGTCCGTCGGTGCTTACCAGTCGCTCGATGAAACCCGTAACGCCTATTATCAACGTTACCATTTTGCCGATGTGTTTGCCGTCCTCACCCGCGCACCCAAGCAGCTGGAACAGCAGATCACGGCTATCGACGGCATCGGCACGGTCGAAACGCGCATCTCCAAACCAGCGATCCTTGATATTGCCGAGTTTGCTCCACCTGTCACCGGGCTCATTTTGTCCCTACCCGACCACCGTCCACCTCGCCTCAATCAGACCTACGTCCGGGCGGGCCGTTTTCCGGAAGCCAAATCCTCGAGCGAAGTGGCCATCAACGAAGCGTTCGCTAAAGCACACGACCTCGAAATCGGTGATCAGTTCCAGGCCATTTTAAATGGTCGCAAACGCCGTCTCACTATCACCGGAATTCTTCTTTCCCCCGAATTCATCTACGCCCTTGGACCCGGCGATCTGGTTCCCGACGATAAGCGGTTTGCCGTCATCTGGATGTCCGAAGAAGCCTTGGCTGAGATCTTCGACCTCGACGGCGCCTTCAATTCCGTATCGGTCCAACTACTGCGTGGAGCATCCGAATCCCATGTGATCGAAAACCTAGACGCACTTTTGAACCGCTACGGTGGGGCCGGGTCCTACGGGCGCGAAGACCAGATCAGCCATGCCTTCCTCGACGCCGAGCTTCAGCAGCTTCAGGCAATGTCCCGAATCCTTCCCCCGATCTTTTTGTTCGTCTCGGCCTTTCTTATAAACATGACATTAACCAGGCTGGTAGCGCTCGAACGCGCACAGATCGGACTCTTGAAAGCACTTGGATACACGCGAACCGCCATCGCGATGCACTACGTAAAATTGGTGTTGATCATCGCCGTATTCGGGATCGCCATCGGCTTCGCTCTTGGGACCTATTTCGGGCACGCTCTGACGCGTCTCTACCAAGAGTTCTTTCACTTCCCGTTTCTTGTCTTCAAACGCGATGCGGATATCTATCCGATTGCAGCCGTTATTTCACTTGGTGCAGCAGTTCTAGGAGCACTGCATGCGGTCATGAAAGTTGTGGCCTTGGCGCCCGCCGTTGCAATGCAACCGCCCGCACCTCCACGCTACCGACAGTTGTGGAGCGAGAAGCTCGGTCTGTTTCGTCACTTTTCACAACTCACCATGATCGCCCTTCGTCACATCGTTCGGTGGCCACTGCGTGCCGCACTGACGACACTCGGACTAGCCCTGGGTGGAGCTTTAATGGTCGTATCGCTGTTTTCGGTCGACTCGGTCGAACACATGATCGATGTCAGCTTCTTTCTATCGCAACGACAGGACGCCACACTCAGCCTGGCCGACGAACAACACGAGCGCGTGCTGCAAGCCGCCGCCAACCTGCCTGGGGTGATGCGGGTCGAGCCGTTCCGCAGTTTGCTGGTTCGCATGCGCCATGGGCAATTCGAAAAGAAACTCGGCCTGCACGGCCGGCCTCAGCGTCCGACGTTGTTTCGTATCATCGATCGCCAGCTGAAACCGATCGTTCTGCCGAAAGACGGTATCGTGGTCGATACCCGCGTCGCCGAACTGCTTCGTTTGAGGCGAGGCGATGTCGTCGAGTTGGAGATCCTAGGCGGTTGGCGCGGAGCCGGACGCGTCGCGGACATGCCCTTCGCCCGCACGACCACAAAAGGCGAGGACGCCACCCTGTTCGCAAGGGGCCCGAAAGGCCGCGTACGAGTTCCCGTCATCGACATTGTTGAGTCTTACTTCGGCGTCTCGGCTTTCATGAGCCGGGAGGCGCTTAACCGTATGGTCGACGAGGGGTATATGGTTTCCGGCGTTCATGTAGCTTACGACTCCCGCTTTGAAGACGCGCTATTCAAGGAAATCAAATCGACCCCAGCGATCGCTTCCATTGGTCTGCGGGGTGTCTCCCTTGCAAAGTTCCGCGAAACAATCGCGACGAACATCAGCACCATGGTCACGATCTACGTTGGGTTGGCTGTGACGGTCGCCTTTGGCGTCGTTTACAACAGCGCGCGCATCCAGTTGTCCGAACAGACACGCGAGCTCGCCAGCTTACGTGTGCTTGGCTTCACCAGCGCGGAAGTCAGCAGAGTCTTGCTGTTGGAGACCACCATTCTGGTGCTGGCCGCGCAACCGTTGGCCTGGGCTTTGGGGTACGGCTTTGCGTGGTTGATGATTTCAGGTTTTTCGAGCGACCTATACCGGATTCCTCTTATTGTAAATACGTCGACCTATGCATGGTCGACAGTAGTCGTACTGCTTGCCGCATTGGTCTCAGCACTGGTGGTGCGGAGCAGAATCAACCGTCTTGATCTCATCTCCGCACTTAAAACACGGGAGTAGGATGTGACGGGCCCTTCCGACAAATCTACCTTGATCAAACGCGGACTGACTGGTTTGGCGGTGGCGGCAATAGTTGGCGCCATCTTCTACGCGCTTTCGCCCAGTCCGGTCCCCGTTGACGCCGCAACGATCGCTCTAAATGATCTCCGCGTCACGATCGATGAAGAAGGCAAGACACGGATCAAGGATGTCTTCGTGGTGTCAGCACCCATAACCGGTCGCGTTCTGAGATCTCCGCTTGAAGAGGGTGATGTGGTGGTGGGCGCTCAAACAACCGTCGCTGCCATTGAACCAAGCCCTCCCCCATTCCTCGACCTCAGAAGCCGCCGAGAACTGCTAGCCCAGATCGAGGCCGCCCGGGCATCGATCGATCTTGCGGAGGCAGAGGTGAAACGGACCACAGCGGAGCTGAAGTTCGCTGAAAACGATCTCGAACGAGCCCGATCATTGTCCATCAAGAAGATCGTATCGGAACGGGTTCTGGAAAAGGCCAGTATCGAAGTTGAAACAAAATCGGCCGCATTGGCCCGAGCGAAAGCCA
>DAOUZE010000236.1 GCA_030665765.1 Filomicrobium sp. | reverse complement strand
TTGCGGGAAGCTAGCTGCAACAATCCAGAGCTTCAAGCGGCTGTCGAAGTTCTTCCAGACCTTTATTTTTACGCAGCACGCAGTTCATTGTTGCGCTGTGTTCAATAGTTATGGCAGGCCGCTGACCGCAGCTCTAGTTTAGTGATCCTTGGGCCGGTTTTGTTCGAAACTCGTTATCTGGTCGGCGTTGGCTTCGGTTTGGTACTTGTCGCGCCAATCCGCATAGGGCTCACCGTAAATGATTTCTCGCGACTGGTCTTTGCTCAGGGTGAGTCCCTTCTCGTTGGCCGCGTCGCGGTACCAGTTAGACAGGCAGTTGCGGCAAAACCCGGATAGATTCATCAGATCGATGTTCTGCACGTCGGTGCGGTTGCGCAGATGCTGCAGAAGCCGGCGGAAGGCGGCCGCTTCCAGTTCCGTGCGCGTGGCGGCGTCGATCTGGGGTAACGAATTGTCGTTCATGCAGGGCCTCCAGGCAGGGTTTTGTTGGGTACGTCGGATGGCCAGCAGGTTCTCTGCGGGCGCTGCTCTTTACGTGTATTACATAAGTGCACAGAAGTAGCGCGGCCAGCCCCACGACCGGTCGAGTATCTACAACGGCTTGACGTGCCACGCTATTCGAAGCAGATCAGTGTTGGAACAAATCCGACCAAAGTACGAGGCGTGAATGACTACGGCATTCGGAGATGCACAAACTAGGCTCCTTGAGTTTTTCAACGCGGCTGTCGCGGCCGCCCACCCTTCAACATGCGTTCCTCCGAATTTACCCGAGGTTCCTGCTGGCGGGCGCATTATCATCGTTGGCGCCGGTAAAGCCGCCGCGGCCATGGCGCAGGCAACCGAGAAGCACTACACCGCGCGCGGTGAAGGCGGCAGCATTTCGGGCTTCGTCACCACACGGCATGGCTTTGGACTGCCCACCGAGCTGATCGAGGTAATCGAGGCTGGCCACCCTGTCCCTGATGAAAACTCGATTTCCAGCGCCCAGCGTGCCCTCGAACTGGCGGCTTCCGCTGGCGCCAATGATCTTGTCTTGTGCCTATTGTCCGGCGGCGCCTCCGCTCTTTGGGCAGCACCCGTGGACGGCGTAACTTTCGACATGAAGCAGGCGCTGACCCGCGACCTATTGAGATCCGGAGCGCGAATTTCCGAAATCAATTGCGTCCGTAAACATCTTTCCCGGATCAAGGGCGGCAGGTTGGCGGCAGCCGCCAACGGCAAGGAATTGCTGACGCTGGCGATCTCCGATGTCCCGCATGATTCACCCGACGCCATCGGCTCCGGTCCGACGGTCGCCGATCCGACCACCCTCGCCGACGCCCGCGCCATACTCGCGCTATACCGGATCACACCGCCAGCGGAGATTGCTGCGGCCTTGCAAGATCCAGAGAATGAAACACCGCTGCCAGGGAGCGATGCCCTGAGCCGTTCGCGCTACCAGCTTGCTGCCCGTCCGATGGTGTCCCTCGAGGCCGCCGCCAAACTTGCTGTCGCGGCCGGCTATCGCGCTGATATTCTTGGAGATTCCCTGGAAGGTGAAGCCCGCGATGTTGCCGCTTTCCATGCGGCGATGGCCCACAACGCCAAGCAGCGCGGGGACCGCGTTGCCCTCATGTCGGGGGGCGAACTGACCGTAACAGTTCGCGGCACCGGTTCTGGCGGTCCCAACCAGGAGTATGCCCTCGGTCTCGCCGTTGCACTCGACGGCGCTGACGGCATCTATGGCATTGCCTGCGATACCGACGGCACCGATGGCGGAATCGGCAAACCCGACGATCCCGCCGGCGCGTTGATATTGCCCGATACCGTGAAGCGAGCTGCTGACCATGGCATCGACGCGGTCACTTTTTTGAAGAACAATGATTCTACAGGTTTCTTTCGTGGGATCGGGGATCTGGTGATGCCCGGCCCCACCCAGACGAATGTCAACGATTTCCGCGTGATTCTCGTCGATCCATAAACGCATTGAGCCTGCAGCGACAGCAATTCGAGTACTTTCATAAATTATCTTGTCGAACGTTTGCAGATCACAGGACATGATCATTGGCCGCCTCCAATAATCGCAAGGCCCGGAACGGGGGGCTGCGGCGTTCTACACCGGCCCAACGCGCCAGCATCGTTGCCGCGCTGATGGGCTTGATGGCGCTATCTGCGCCGCGGCCTGCTTTCGCGGATCTCAAACTTTGCAACGACACCGCCAGTCGCATTGGCGTCGCTATTGGCTATACTGAAAAGACCGGCGAACCCTCATCGGAGGGCTGGTGGACGATTGCTTCGCAAACCTGTGAAGTGCTACTGCGCGGTGGCATACCAAGCCGGCTCGTCTACGTCCGGGCGATTGACTATGACCGGGGCGGCGGTTGGAGCGGCAGTACCAAGCTTTGCACGCAGAAGGGAGCCTTCGCGATTACAGGCATCCGTGATTGTGCGACACACGGTTACGAGAGCGAAGGCTTCATGGAAGTTGATACAGGCGGATCAAAGCAATGGACGATCCGCCTTTCAGATCCCGAAAAACAAGGGGACGGAGGATCATGAGACGCGATCGTAGAGTCAAACTCGTGGCGACCATTGGTCCGGCATCGCAATCGCTGGAAATGCTCGAGAAGCTGTTCCAAGCCGGCGTGGATGTGTTCCGCATCAATATGAGTCACGCGAGACATGACCTGGCCGCCGAGCTGCATCATCGCGTTCGCCAGATCTCCGATCGTCGCGGCCGCCCGATTGGCATTCTGGGTGACCTTCAAGGGCCAAAATTCCGCCTCGGTAACTTTGAAGGCGAGCGGGCCGAACTTCCCGCCGGCTCCGAGTTCGTATTCGACAATGATGCTAGTGTGGGCGATTCCAAACGCGTCTTCCTCCCGCACCAGCAGATCTTCGAGGCCGTCGAGCGTGGGCATACGCTGCTGTTGGACGACGGCAAGCTCAGAATGCGCGTCAAGAACGCCAGTTCTGAACGGATTATTGCGGAGGTCGAGGTCGGTGGCCCGTTGTCCAGCCGCAAGGGTATCTCTCTGCCCGATACGCTTTTGCCCATCAGCCCGCTGACCGAGAAGGACCACAAGGATCTGCAGTTCCTCTTGGGCCTTGAAGTCGATTGGATCGCATTGTCATTTGTTCAACGCGGTCAGGACGTACTCGAAGCGCGTGAGATCATCGGCGACCGTGCCGCCATCATGGTGAAAGTCGAAAAGCCCCAGGCGATTGACGATCTCAACGCAATCATCGCGGCCGCCGATGGTTTCATGGTCGCCCGCGGCGATCTCGGCGTGGAAATGCCGATCGAACAAGTCCCGGGCCTGCAAAAGAAGATCACGCGCAAGGCGCGGGCGGCCGGAAAGCCCGTCGTTATCGCCACCCAAATGCTGGAAAGCATGATTGAAAGCCCGGTCCCGACCCGGGCCGAGGTCTCGGACGTTGCGACTGCCGTTTTCGAAGGTGCGGACGCCGTAATGCTGTCGGCTGAATCGGCGGTCGGTAAGTATCCTGTCGAGGCCATTGAGATGATGGATCGCATCGCTATCGAGGTTGAAAATGATAAGGGCTACGAGTCCATTCTGTATGCCTGGCAGACCGAACCCCTACCAACTCCTGCCGATGCCATCGCCGCGGCTGCACACGCCATCGCAGATACCGTCCAGCTCGCTGCGATCGTTTGCTATACGGCAACTGGCTCGACGGCGCTGCGCGTGGCTCGTGAGCGTCCGGGGCTGCCGGTGATGGGCTTAACCCCGATCGCTGCAACGGCGCATCGCTTGGCCGTCGTTTGGGGCTTGCATTCCGTAGTCCTTGAAAAGGACCCTGGTTCTGTCACCGACATGGTCTGCAAGGCCTGCCGCGTCGCCTTTGATGAGGGCTTTGTGAAGGCCGGAGAAGGCATCCTGGTCACCGGTGGTGTACCCCTAGGCCAATCGGGGACCACCAACATGATCCGCATCGCCTTCGTTAACGAAAACGGTGAGCCAGTCGGTATGGGCTGACCGCTGTCAGCTCATTGTGATCCTGATTTGGTGGCTGTGCGACTTGTCGTGCGCCGTTGAAGCCCTAATATGTCGCTTGAGCGCGCGCGGAGGTCTTTCACCGTTCGCTTTTAACCGTTATTCACCGATACATGTCGAACGTCTGAAGACTGCAGCGATCCGCAATCAATGCATCGGCGTATCGAACTCCATCGACATTGGCGAAAGCGACAACAGCCTCGGGTCTATTAGTGAGCAATACCACCAAGAACTTCACCAAAGCCAAATCCGCGCCTTCATCCGCCTTAAAGAGGCCAAGCCGCGCCGATGCCGAGCAGGCAATCGAGACGCTAATCCGCTGGGCGGGTGACGACTCTGCCCGTGACGGTTTGCATGAAACACCCGCGCGCGTCGCCCGGGCTTTCGAGGAGTGGTTTCGCGGCTATGCCGAAGACCCCGCGGCCGTTTTGCAGAAAACCTTTGAGGAGATCGAAGGCTACGATGAAATGATCACGCTGCAGGGCATTCGCTTCGAAAGCCATTGCGAGCACCATATGGCGCCGATCGTTGGTCGCGCGTGGGTGGGCTACATCCCGAATGGGCGCGTCGTCGGCATCTCGAAGCTTGCGCGCGTTGTCGATGTTTTCGCCAAGCGCTTGCAAATCCAAGAGAAAATGACCGCGCAGATCGCCAATCTCATCAACGAGGTTTTGCAACCTCAAGGCGTTGCGGTCGTCATCAAGGCCGAACACCACTGCATGACGACCCGCGGAGTACACAAACCTGGAACCGAGTTGATGACTAGCCGCATGCTCGGCATCTTCCGTGACAGTGCCATCACCCGGCAAGAGTTCCTGTCCATGGTGGATTGAGGCAGTTCTCTCTCACCGCCTTAGCAGTCGCTTGGGTAATCCACTTTCGTCAAATATAGACCGCAGGCCGGCGCGACCGGTCCGCACGCTCGTCGATCGCGCGCCTCCAGCGCCTTGCGTAGGTCGTTGCCGCTCCACTTACCTTCGCCGACAAGCTTCAGCGCACCGACCATCGATCGCACCTGATTGTGTAGGAACGAGCGCGCCGAAGCGACCACATGGATTTCCGAACCGGCCCGGGAGACATCCAACCTGTCGAGTGTCTTCAGCGGAGAATTTGCTTGGCAACTGGCCGCCCGAAACGTTGTGAAATCGTGATGGCCCTTCAGCTCCTGGGCGCCATGTTTCATCGCCACCGCATCCAGATCGATCGGAACCCACCAAACGCGGTTTCGTTCGATCGCCGGGGGAGCACGCCGGCTCAGTATCCTGTATAGATAATGCCGCGCAGTCGCGCTGAACCGCGAGTCGAAATTGGTCGATACGGACGCGGCTTCGACAACGACGATCGGCGCCGGCTTCAAATGAAAATTGAGCGCCTCTCGCAGCCGGAAGGCCTCCCAGGATTTCTCCAAGTCGAAATGGCCGACCTGCGCCAGAGCATGTACGCCCGAATCCGTACGCCCAGCGCCGCGAACCCGGACACTCGCGCCGGAAATCTTCTGTATAGCGTGCTGTAGGTGGTCTTGCACAGCGCCGCCGTCGGCTTGCGACTGCCAGCCAACAAACGGCGTTCCATCGTATTCGATCGTTATTCGGTATCGTGGCATGTGGGGATCTTGAGAAGGGTTCAGCTCGTTCTGCCTATGCCTATCCTGTCCCCGTCGCCATCACAACGCCAACGCCTTTAGCGGCGGCGAACGCCGACCCGAGGTCTGAAGATGCCAGGCCTTCCGAAGTAATATCCGCCGCCATATCCACCGACGCCGCCACCCGAGTACTCATGGTCGTGCTGATGGTAATTATAGCTTCTCTCGTAGACGTTGGTTTCATTGAATCCTAGCGCCAGAGGTGTCGCGCCGTTGGGATTGACGATGACACGGTTGGTCGGCGGCATTGGTCGGAACACCCGCACCCCGGCT
>DAOUZE010000526.1 GCA_030665765.1 Filomicrobium sp. | reverse complement strand
CTATTCGATGGACGGTCACATCGCGCCGATCGCCGCCATCTGCGATCTGGCCGACAAATACGGTGCCATGACCTATCTTGATGAAGTCCACGCCGTCGGCCTTTACGGACCCCGCGGCGGCGGCATCGCCGAGCGCGAGGGCGTCATGCACCGCGTCGACATCATCAACGGCACCTTAGCCAAGGGCTTCGGTGTCATGGGCGGCTACATCGCCGCCACCCGGGCCATCTGCGATGCGATCCGCTCGTATGCGTCGGGCTTTATCTTCACCACTTCGCTGGCCCCAGCAATCGCCGCCGGCGCCTTGGTCTCGATCCGGCATCTAAAAAGCTCGGATGCCGAACGCCGTACCCATCAGGAACGCGCGGCCACCTTGAAGGCCCGTCTCGGCGACGCCGGCTTACCGGTAATGGATAACCCAAGCCACATCGTTCCGGTGATGGTTGGCGATCCGGTACACTGCAAGGCGGTGACCGATGCACTGCTTGATCACTATGGGATCTACGTGCAGCCGATCAATTACCCGACGGTGCCGCGCGGCACCGAGCGCATTCGCTTGACGCCAGGACCGCTGCATAATGACGCGCTGATGGACCACCTGGTCAACTCTTTAACCCAGTTATGGGAGCGCTGCCCGGTCGCCAAAGACCAGTACGTTCGCCTCGCTGCCGAGTAGCCTGCTATCGCGCCAGCCCCTTAAGGCAAACTCCAGACAATCGATTTCCAGCCGCGCTTAGCAGCGGGGTGAGCTGTAGTCAGCGCAATAGGCAGCGTGTATTTGCCGGGTGGGTAGTCACGCCCCTACCCAATGGCCGCAAGACCCGATTTTTACTGGTCTAAGCGTTTGCCAGCCGCGTATTCTTGTTCCATGAGATTAGACGATGGTAGAAGCTTAGCTTCAAGAAAAGCTAAATAACAACTGCCGCCCATGGTTCGGCTAGTTTACTAACGCCAGATCAAGGCCAACGAACGAAACAAACCGCGCGAAAACGAGGAAACTTCCATGTCGACAGCAACGGATGCAACCGGCTCCGCAACCAACACGTTCTTCTCTGCAACGCTGGCTGAGAGCGATCCGGAAGTTTCCGCCGCGATCGCCAAGGAATTCGACCGCCAACAGCACGAAATTGAATTGATAGCCTCCGAAAATATTGTTTCCCGCGCTGTTCTTGAAGCAGCCGGAAGCGTGCTCACCAATAAGTACGCTGAGGGTTATCCCGGCCGCCGCTACTACGGCGGTTGCCAGTTCGTCGACATCGCCGAAGACCTTGCCCGCGATCGCGCCAAGAAGCTGTTCGGCTGCGAATTCGCCAACGTCCAGCCGAACTCGGGGAGCCAGGCCAACCAAGGTGTCTTTAATGCGCTCCTCAAGCCAGGCGACGCCATTCTTGGCCTCAGCCTCGCCGCTGGCGGTCACCTGACCCACGGAGCCCCGGTCAACCAGTCCGGCAAGTGGTTCCAGGCCTTCCATTACGGGGTCGACCGCGAAACCCACCTGATAGAAATGGAAGAGGTCCGCCGCGTCTCCAAGGAAAACAACGTCAAGCTGATCATTGCCGGTGGCTCCGCATACCCGCGTAAGATCGACTTCGCTGCCTTCCGCCAGATCGCCGATGAAGTCGGTGCTTACTTCCTCGTCGACATGGCCCACTTTGCCGGCCTCGTTGCAGCAGGCCTTTATCCGAACCC
>DAOUZE010000328.1 GCA_030665765.1 Filomicrobium sp. | reverse complement strand
CCGCCCGCTTTTATCGTTTTAGGACCGCGGACAGCGAAATCGACTTCTATGATGAGGAAGGCAACAACTCGAAGCGCTTCCTGACACGTAAACCCGTACGCGGATCCAGTGTTCGATTGTCGTCGGGTTATGGCATGCGTTACCACCCACTGCTCAACCGGAGACGCATGCACGCCGGCGTCGACTGGGCGGGGCCGGCAGGCACGCCAATCATGGCGGCGGGGCGGGGCGTCATCGAGATCGCCGGACGCAAGGGACAGTACGGAAACTTTGTGCGCATCCGGCATGCCAATGGTTACAAAACCTCGTACGCCCACATGCGCCGGTTCGCCCGCGGCGTGAAGGCCGGCGCCAAGGTGCGGCACGGTCAGGTCATCGGCTATATCGGATCAACGGGTTTATCGTCGGGTCCGCACCTTCACTACGAGGTGCTAGTCAATAGCCGCCACGTCAACCCAATGACTATCAAGGTACCGCGCGAGCGCCAGCTCAAAGGGCGGGAGCTTATTGAATATCAGCGAGAGCGAGCACGTATCGACGAACTCATGCGGCGCGCACCTGTGATGACGATCAGTAAATAGCACCAGCTGCTGCGCCGCTCCGGCACTCCTCAAGCGTCATCTAACCACCCGGACCGCCGCCATCGTCGTGTCCAAGCGGACAGCGGAACCGGTGCGCAATCACGGGCTGTTTTGCTAGGTTGAACGGGTCCTGACGATCACCGGCTGGAGCGAATAGGCGCGCAATGACCTGGAAATCTATCGATTGGTCGATACCGAAGGACTAACGCCGCTGCTCGAAGTGCTCAACGAGACGAAAACGAGCGCAGGCGGAGAGGCAACGGCTGCCGGGACCGCATCGAAACAAGAGGCCTAATCAAGACGTCCTCTAAATTGCGCTTACTCACCAAACGCGCATCCGGGAGGCAATGCACACCTCCCGGATGACGTCGAACCATGGCGGTTCATTCGGTAAACTTGACGGCCCCGCTTTATGCCGCCGGATCAGGCCGCATCGACGTTGTGGACAAGCTCGCCGTTGACGACCAGCCTGCCGCCCTCGACTCCGACGGTCACGGTGTCGCCATCGTGGATGGTTCCGGCGAGAATCTGCTCGGCGAGCGGATCCTGGACGTTACGTTGGATGATGCGCTTCAAGGGACGCGCTCCGTAGGCTGGATCGTAACCGCGATTTGCGAGCCAAGCTCGCGCATCGGGTTGTAGCTCAACGAAGATCTTGCGGTCGGTCAGGAGACCTTGCAGGCGTTTCATCTGAATATCGACAATCGCCCCCATATCCTCGCGGCGTAAACGATGGAAGAGGATGATGTCGTCCAAGCGGTTGAGGAACTCTGGGCGAAAATGCGCGCGCACCGCCTCCATCACCTGCGCCTCAACGGACTTGACATCTTCGCCATCGGCCAGGTTTACGAGATACTCGGAGCCGATGTTCGAAGTCATGATGATCAGCGTGTTCTTGAAGTCGACCGTGCGCCCCTGGCCATCGGTCAGGCGACCGTCGTCCAGCACCTGCAGCAGAACGTTGAATACATCACTGTGCGCCTTCTCGATCTCGTCGAACAGGATCACCTGGTAGGGTCGGCGCCGCACCGCCTCGGTCAAAGCACCACCCTCCTCGTAGCCGACATAACCTGGAGGTGCGCCGATGAGCCGGGCAACGGAGTGCTTTTCCATGTACTCGGACATGTCGATGCGCACCATGGCCTGTTCGTCGTCGAATAGATATGCGGCCAGCGACTTGGTCAGCTCGGTCTTGCCGACGCCGGTCGGGCCCAAGAACATGAACGAGCCGATCGGCCTATTCGGGTCTTGCAGCCCGGCGCGGGCACGGCGCACCGCGGTCGAGACCACCTTAACGGCTTCGCCCTGGCCGACGACGCGCTTAGCCAGCTCATCCTCCATACGAAGGAGCTTGTCCTTTTCACCTTCGAGCATCTTATCAACCGGGATGCCGGTCCAGCGCGAGACGACGCCGGCGATGTGATCGGGCGAAACTGCCTCTTCAACCATGACGCCGCTGGCGTCTGAGTCGGCCTCGCTTTCGAGGCCCTGAAGCTGACGCTCAAGCTCCGGAATCACACCGTATTGCAGTTCACCGGCGCGGTTGTAGTCGCCGCGACGCTGCGCCTGATCGAGTTCGTTGCGGCGCTGATCGAGTTCTTCCTTGACCTTCTGCGCGGACCCGAGCTTTTCACGCTCTCCCTCCCAGCGACGGGTCATCACCTGGCTTTCCTCTTCCAGATCGGCGATTTGCTTTTCCAGCTTCTCGAGGCGGTCCTTGGAGGCTTCGTCCGTTTCCTTGCGCAGGGCTTCACGTTCGATCTTCATCTGCACGAGATCACGATCGATTCGGTCGAGCTCTTCGGGCTTGGAATCGATCTCCATCTTCAGGCGCGCAGCTGCCTCGTCGACAAGGTCGATCGCCTTGTCGGGCAGAAAGCGGTCGGTAATATAGCGATTGGATAGCGTCGCCGCCGAGACCAGGGCGGAATCGGTAATGCGCACACCATGGTGCACTTCATAACGCTCCTTCAGACCGCGCAGGATCGAGATGGTGTCCTCGACGGTCGGCTCCGAGATGAAGACCGGCTGGAACCGCCGAGCCAGAGCCGCGTCCTTTTCGATATGCTTGCGGTACTCATCGAGCGTGGTAGCACCGACGCAGTGAAGCTCGCCACGCGCCAGCGCCGGCTTCAGCAAGTTGGAGGCGTCCATTGCACCGTCCGCCTTGCCCGCGCCAACGATGGTGTGGAGCTCATCAATGAACAAAATTATGCGTCCCGCCTCAGCGGTCACTTCCTGCAGGACGGATTTAAGACGCTCTTCGAATTCACCGCGGTACTTTGCACCAGCGATCAACGAACCCATGTCAAGCGCCAAGAGCCGTTTGTCGCGCAGAGAATCGGGCACGTCACCCTTGATGATACGCAGTGCCAAGCCTTCGGCAATGGCGGTCTTGCCGACACCGGGCTCGCCGATCAATACGGGATTGTTCTTGGTCCGCCGTGAGAGAACCTGGATAGTGCGGCGGATCTCCTCGTCACGGCCGATGACCGGATCTAGCTTGCCGCTCTCCGCATCCGCCGTGAGGTCACGAGCGTAGCGCTTTAAGGCGTCATATCCTTCCTCGGCGGACGCGGTGTCGGCGGTGCGACCCTTGCGCACCTCGCTGATAGACTGATTCAGACCTTGCGGCGTTACACCTGCCTTGGCCAGAATCTTGGAGGCTTCCGACGAGGATTCCATTGCGAGTGCCAGGAGCAAGCGTTCGGCGGTGACGAATTTGTCGCCGGCTTTCTCTGCAATGCTCTCAGCTTGTTCGAAAATGCGCGCGGTGTCGGCGGCCAGATAAAGCTGACCCGAGCCCCCCGAAACCTTTGGACGGCGGGCCAAGGTGTCTTCGACTGACTTTAGAGCTTGCGAGGCATGTCCGCCGGCGCGGGCGATCAGATTCGCAGCGAGTCCTTCAGGATCGTCGAGGAGAACCTTTAGGATATGCTCGGGTGTAAACTGCTGGTGATCCTCGCGAAGTGCGAGATTCTGGGCCGCCTGGACAAATCCTTTAGCCCGGTCGGTATAACGTTCGATATTCATGGTTACTCTCCTCAGCGCGGCCAACGTGCCCATCAAGGCGCAGCGTAACCGCCAGGTTCCATGTGATGTGTTGCATGCGCGTCGCCTGCGACCCCGGAGGCATCCAAGCATTGCTCGTTAATGGGATATAGTGAAGTTAGTTTCCGCGAAAAGAGGGAAAGATATGCAGGAACGGCCGGCAAGTGTCACCGCAATCTACCGCTATCCTGTTAAGGGCCTGACGGCGCAGCCGCTTGAGCGCGTGGCGTTGACGGTCGGCGAGACGATTCCCTACGACCGGGCCTGGGCCATCGAAAACGGGCCCGGACGCTTCGATCCAGAGGCGCCGAGGCATCTACCGAAGGTCGCTTTTTTGATGCTAATGCGTGATGAGCGTCTAGCGACACTTGCTGTGGAGTTTGACGAGGAGACCACGACATTGACCTTGCGCCGCGACGGGCGCCAGGTCGCACGCGGCAATCTGTCGACGCGCATTGGCTGCCAGATGATCGAGCAGTTCCTCGGCGCGTACATGAAAGAAAGCCTGCGCGGGCCACCGAAA
>DAOUZE010000466.1 GCA_030665765.1 Filomicrobium sp. | reverse complement strand
CCACCGTGCCATGCTCGCAGCTTTCAAGGTGCCCGAGCGCGACCGCTATCAGATTGTCAACGAGCACAGTCCCACACGCATGATTATGGAAGACACCGGTCTCGGCATTCCTCGGACCGATAAGTTTGTTTTTATCCAGGTCACCACACGGCCACGCACCGTTGAAGAAAAACAAACTTTCTACCAGCTGACGATTGAGGAGTTGGAGCGCAATTGTGCGATTGCACCGAGCGACGTGATGATCAATTTCGTCACCTGCCAAGATGAAGACTGGTCCTTCGGGTATGGTCGAGCACAATTCCTGACAGGCGAACTCTAGGAGCTGCGATTGCGTTGGAGAGCGACCTTTGAAAAAAACTGAGCAGCAACCAACGCGATGGCAAGTGCATTTAGAGGTATGCCTACCCGAAGCTATCTCTCACCTCTATCGCGCGCCGGTAAGCCGGCCTTGAGCGAACTCGGTCGAAATAAGCGAGCACCGAACCGTCAGCGATCTCCCAGCCGGCACCGATCTGAGCCCAGTTGGCGCAATGCCCCATCAGCAAGTCCGGCACCGTGAACTCATCGCCCATCAAAAAGGTGTTGTGGCCGAGACGTTCGCCAAGCACGTCGATGGCCCGGTCAAAATCGTAGCGGCAGGCTTTTTGCGCCGTTTCGCTGCGTAGCTCCTCAGGCAGAACAAAGGTGTTCTTGGCGTTGAACCACAGCGGCGATTCGATGTCGTCCATGGCGAACTGCGTGAAACTGTCCTGCTTTGCCCGCGCAATGCTGCCGGCGGGATAAGTTAGCTTGCCATGCTTGTCGCCGAGGAACTGGCAGATTGCCACCGAGTCGAGGATGTTATCTTCTCCGACCTGAAGCACCGGAACCTTGCCTGACGGGTTGAACGCCTTGCATTCCTCGCTGCGTGGCATGACCGGGTCGATCTCGTAGTCCGCCCCAATCTCTTCTAGCATCCATAAAACCCGGAACGCGCGCGTCTTTGGATAACCGATCAATTTGTACATGGCCCACCTTTCAACCTACCGACGACTTTGAGCAATTCGGTGTGTTTCTAGGGTGTGAGCAGATCGAAGGGAAGTTATTCGCCCGACCGATGCGCGATGCTCGAGGTTCAAAACATCACGAGCTCGAGTACAGCCCAACCTTTTCAGCGCAGCTGTTTCGCCATCACTGAGATCGTCCGCGCGTAAACTTCGGCCCGGTTCCACTCCTTGATGACGCGGTAGTTTGCTGTGCCGCGGTCCCAGCTGCGACCCCGCTTCCATCCATGCGCGCGCAGGTAGTTGGCGGTCGAAGCGAGAATGTCGGGTACGCTACTGCGCAGATCGCGGCGGCCGTTGCCGTCATAGTCAACGGCGTACTTGTCGTAGGATGCCGGCAGGAACTGCACTTGCCCGATTTCGCCGGCCCATCCGCCGCGCATTTGTTTGGGGCTCATGTCGCCCCTTTGCACGATCCTGAGCGCCGCATGCAGGTGGCGTTTGAAGAAGCTGGATCGCCGGCAGTCGTAGGATAGCGTCGCGATCGACTGGATGATGTAGTACTTGCCCGACCCATCGCGGCCGAAATTCGTTTCAAGCCCCCAGATTGCAATGAGGATTTCGCGCGGTACCCCGAAGCGCTTTTCGATGCGGTTAAGGAGCCGCTGATGGCGCTTCAGCCTCGACCTTGCTCGTTTCATCAGGTAGGAGCCGACGCGCCGCTTGTAGAAGGTATTGAAGCTCAGCTTGAAGGAGCGCTGTGAGCGATCCCGCCGAATGACGCGCCGATCATAGCCGACACCCTTGAAGGACCGGTTGATTGTCTTGCGCGAAATGCCGCGCCTCTGCGCTTCAACCTTGAAATCCGCCAACCAAGCTGAGAAGCCACTACCGGTGCTGCCGCATTTTGCAGCCATAGCCGGTGTGATGCCTCCCGCGGTGAGCGTTAGCAGCACGATGGCGAACGCGGTGATCCGGCTGGGCAAACGCGCGTTAGACATGATGGCAGATCCTTTGGCCATTAAGTGACGGGCCACACAGTTAGCGGACTTCGCAGGGCCAATCTATGACGGGATGGCAAAGGTGGGGATCTTGAGCGCGCTTGAACGGACATCGGCAAACCCGCTAGACACTCCGATATCAAGAGTACGGGAGCTCTACGCTCATCTGCTGGGCCATGACACGGCCACCGAAGGGCTCATGTCCTGGTGCGCCGCCTGCGGTCTCGGCGAGGGCCCTATCAGTGCTGAGGTGTATGACATGCAGGGCGTCCGCCGCCGCGATGGCGCGATTTGGTCGCGGCGGGTCATGCTGTCACGCGGAGCGGTTCTCCTCAGTTGCGCTGAAATCCGCTTTCGTACGGACGCACTAACGCCGCTCATGTTGCAGCGCCTCGCGCAAGGAAGCGTACCATTCGGAGAGATTGTCAAACCGCTGCGGCCTTGGCGCACGGTGACGTTCGCCAGCGCGTTGGCTGGCGACAGCATTCTCGAGCTGCATGCAACGGTACGAGCAGGAACCGGGCTCCCTATCGCCCGCGTCCGCGAGGCCTATCGGCGCGTGTTGATCGTGGGCGGGGTTTAGGGAGCGGCCTGGTTC
>DAOUZE010000152.1 GCA_030665765.1 Filomicrobium sp. | reverse complement strand
TCTGGTTTTCGCCAGGCCCGGCAAGCCTTCGACTAGAACATTACCGTCAGCGAGAAGGCCAATGATCAGGCGATCGATCACCTCCTCCTGACCGATGATCGAACGCTGCATGCGTGCCTTGAGGTCTAAGATCTGCTCATGAACGGTCATAAATGGATACTCTTGGCAAAAACTTTAAACCACGCCGCGCTGAGCAGATTCCTTCAATGCGACGACTTCCAATTCGACGACTTCGAGCCGGGCGGCTCCTGCGTATTTGCCATCACCTAATCGGTTGAGAAGTTGCTGGCCGTTTGCCGCCCCGAAGGCCGCGCACGGGGTGACGCTGGTGATGCCACCATGCGTCACCCCAAGTGGCACAGATTTCGAGATTACTGTTGCGGGACAGCCTGTATCTGCTTGAAAGCATCACCGACCGTGAAGGATCCGGGCTTCTGAGAGGGCGGATACTCCTCGAGCGATTTAAGGAACGGCGCAATCACGTCGCCCATCGGATAAAGAACCCAAGCCCGGTCTATGTACCAGTCCCAATAGGTGTTGGACGTGGTTCTCGCGAACTCGTAAGGATCGGTGCGCAGATTGTAGAGGTACGGCATGCGCAAACCTCTAAACTTACGCTGCCAGATCTCCATGGTGCCAATCTGGTCCTGTACCATGAAGTGGAGTTTCCAGTTGTTATAGCGAAGTCCCATCAGGTCGCCTTCGTCGGAGAAGTAAAAGAACTCCTTGCGTGGTCCCTTGTCTTCCTGACCAGTCAGGTGGGGCAGGAAGTTATATCCATCCAGATGGTTCTTATAGTTCTTACCGTTGGCTTCGTAGCCCGTGCGAAGCTTTTCCTTGACGTCGGTGTTGCCGACAGCGGCGAGCAGAGTTGGCGCCCAATCGAGTTGCGACATGATCTCGTTTGAAATCGAGCCGGGCTTGATCTTGCCGGGCCACCGCACGAATTGTGGTACCCGGTAGGCGCCCTCCCAACCGGTATTCTTTTCGCTGCGGAACTTTGTGTTGCCGGCATCAGGCCAAGAATTGCGATGCGGGCCATTGTCGGTGGAGTAGACAACGATGGTGTTGTCGGCGATGCCGAGTTCATCGATCAGGTTGAGAATCTGGCCCACGTTCTTGTCATGGTCGATCATCGTGTCGTGATAGTAGCTCTGTGCAACACCAGCCTGCCCGAGGCTGTCGGGTTTCGTATGAGTCCGGAAGTGCATGTGGGTGTAGTTGATCCAGGTGAAGAAGGGTTTGCCCGCCTCGACCTGACGCTTGATGAATTTTTTCGCCCGACCGGCAATCTCGTCATCGACCGTTTCCATCCGCTTCCTATTTAGCGGTCCTGTATCCTCACATTTTTGCTTGCCCATCTTCCCGAAGCGCGGATCCTCTGTCGGGTCATCGACGTCGGTTGCGACGCAGCTCATAACGCCGCGCGGTCCATATTTATTCAGGAATTCAGGGTTCTTAGGATAGTCGCGTTGCTCGGGCTCTTCCTCGGCGTTCAGGTGGTAGAGGTTGCCGAAGAACTCGTCGAAGCCATGAAGAGTAGGCAAATACTCGTTGCGGTCGCCCAGATGGTTCTTGCCGAACTGGCCGGTGGCGTAGCCTTCTTGCTTGAGTAGCGTGGCGATTGTCACGTCTTCAGCCTTGAGACCCTGCGCCGCACCGGGCATCCCAACCTTGCTCAGTCCGGTGCGGATGGTGGCCTGACCGGTAATAAAGGAGGAGCGTCCAGCCGTGCAGCTTTGATCGGCATACATGTCGGTGAACATCATGCCTTCTTTTGCGAGCCGGTCGATGTTCGGCGTCTTGTATCCCATCAGTCCAAAGTTGTACGCGCTGATATTCGATTCGCCGATGTCGTCACCCCAGATCACGACGATGTTTGGCCTTTTATCCTGGGCGATGGCTTGTCCGCTCAGTGATGCTGCGAAAAACAGCGAGATAAATAAAATGAATTGGTCACGGCATGCCCGGTCTGGACCGCTTCGCGACTTCACGCAACGCGAGTACATGCGAGACTACTCCTTGAACATGGAAAGGCGCTAAAATTAGCTGAGTTGCATGGCTCAGCGCGAATAAAATCTTGCACAATGACGTCGTCAAGAGAAATTAATATTCGGGAGCGGTGGCGGTTTGAGCGGGTGAGTGGAGTGCTCGCCGCGGGAGGGCAGTTTTCGAAACTGCTGGCTTGCGGGCAGCTTAGCCGATTGAGTTAACCGGCCGGGATAACAGTGACGTCGCCGTCTTTGAGCGTTAGGGCCAGCTCACCGCGTTTCAGGCTCAGAGCGTCGGCGCCGAACAGATCGCGGCGCCAGCCCTGAAGGGCTGGAACATGAGGGTTCTCGTGGCGGGCGAGTTGCTCAAGGTCGGAGGCGTCGGCGATGAGACGGGGTGCTACGCCGTGGCGTGCGGCGGCGGATTTTAGAAGCACTTTCAGCAATTCCAGCGTGGCGGTGGCTTCAGCCGAAAGCGGCTGCCCGTGACGTAACGTTGGAACGTCCTGTATATTGCGGACCAGGCCCTCATCGACGGCGGCAATAATTTCCTTGGCGCGGCCGGAGCGGGAAAAACCCTCGCCCAGAGAGCGCAGGCTTGCCAGGTCTTCTGTTGAACGCGGCGATTGGTTGGCGATGTCGTAGAGTGCATCGTCGCGTAAAATGCGCTGCCGGGGGACGTCCTGCTTTTGAGCTGCGCGCTCGCGCCAGGCGGCAAGCGACATGAGGACGGCCATGGAGCGTCGGTTTTTAACTTTCGACTTGAGACGTTGCCAGGCTTCCTCGGGGTGCTGTTCGTAGGTTGATGTGTTGGTGAGGACCGCCATCTCTTCGTCGAGCCACGAGGCGCGGCCAGACTTTTGCAACTCGTCTCGGAGGTGGTAGTAGACGTCGCGCAAATGGGTCACGTCGCCGAGCGCATAGTGGAGCTGCTTGTCGGTCAGCGGGCGCTTCGACCAGTTGGTGAAGCGAGAGGATTTGTCGAGTTGCTCACCAGTGACGGCGCGGACCAGGTTGACGTAGCTAATCTGATCGCCAAAACCGCAAACCATGGCAGCGACCTGTGTGTCGAAAACTGGCGCTGGGATGAAGCCTGACTCGATATGGAAGATTTCCAAGTCCTGGCGAGCGGCGTGGAAAACCTTGACTTGACCAGGTTGGGCCATCAGCTCCCACAACGGTTTCAGGTCAAGGTCGCGGGCAAGCGGATCAATGGTTGCGGCAGCATCCGGGCTGGCAACTTGGATCAAGCAGAGTTTTGGGTAATAGGTCTGCTCACGCATAAACTCGGTGTCCACCGCGATGAAATCGGCGGATGAGAGGTCGCGGCAAAGGCTTGCAAGTTCGGGGGTGGTTGAGATCGGTGTCATATTGAAATTTGCTATAGCGTATCGCGGTCGATTTGTCGCCTGTCGGGAGATTGAGGTCAAAAGAGGTGCTATCGACGCATCCTGCGGCAGATTTCGAGCCGGGCGGGCTGGCTTGACATCGTAAAGGCTGCGTGCGCTTTTCCGGCGTTAATTTGGCGACCACACACAAATACAGCACTCGAGGCAAGACCGATCATGGCTGAAGTGAACGGCAAAGGTTCTAGCGCGGACATGCACCGTTATCGTTCGCATACCTGTGGGGCGCTGCGTTCGGCCGATATCGGCTCGCAGATCCGGCTGTCAGGCTGGGTTCACCGGGTGCGCGACCACGGGGGCGTGCTGTTTATCGACTTGCGCGATCACTATGGGCTGACGCAGGTTGTCGCTGATCCTGACAGTCCTGCCTTCCAAGCCGCGGAGGCTGTGCGTTCGGAATGGGTGATCCGCGTCGATGGGCGGGTGCGTGAGCGGCCGGAAGGGACCTTGAACCCAGAGCTTGCGACCGGTGAAATCGAGGTTTTCGCAACTGAGATCGAGGTTCTCTCGAAGGCTGAGGAAATTCCCGTTCCGGTGTTCGGCGAGCCGGATTATCCAGAAGATATGCGCCTCACCTACCGATTTTTGGACCTGAGGCGCGAAACGCTCCACGCCAACATTATGCGCCGAATGGAAGTGATCCGCTTCATGCGGCGGCAGATGGAAGATGCGGGCTTTTTCGAATTTGCAACGCCGATCCTGACGGCTTCCTCACCGGAGGGCGCGCGCGACTTCCTGGTGCCGTCGCGATTGCACGAGGGCATGTTTTATGCGTTGCCGCAGGCGCCGCAGCTTTATAAGCAACTTTTGATGGTGTCGGGTTTTGACCGATATTTCCAAATCGCGCCGTGTTTCCGTGATGAGGACCCACGCGCCGACCGGCTGCCCGGTGAGTTCTACCAGCTTGATGTGGAGATGAGCTTCGTTACTCAGGAGGACATCTTCCAGAAAATGGAACCGATCGTCCGGTCGGTTTTCGCGGAATTCGCCGACGGTAAATCGGTGACCGAAGTGTTTCCGCGTATCCCCTTTGATCAGGCGATCGCGAAGTACGGATCGGACAAGCCCGATCTGCGCAACCCAATCGAGATGCAGGACGTCACGGCACATTTCCGCGGCTCGGGGTTCAAGGTTTTCGCGGGGATGATTGAGAAGGATTCGAAGGTTCGAGTGTGGGCGATCCCGGCACCGACCGGTGGCTCGCGGGCGTTCTGCGACCGCATGAACTCCTGGGCGCAGGGCGAGGGGCAACCGGGACTTGGCTATATTTTCTTCCGTGAAGGTGAGGGGGCCGGCCCTATCGGCAAGAACATCGGGGCGGAACGGGCAGCCGCGATCCGCGAGCAGCTTGGCTTGAAGGACGGAGATGCCGTCTTCTTTGCCGCCGGCAATCCGCGCAATTTCCACAAGTTCGCTGGCGCCGCGCGCGATAGAGTCGGGTACGAGCTGAAGCTGCTTGATGAAGGCCGCTTTGCAATTTGCTGGATTATCGACTTCCCGATGTACGAATGGAACGAGGACGAGAAGCGAATAGAGTTTTCGCACAACCCGTTCTCGATGCCCCAAGGTGGTCTTGAGGCGCTCGAGGCGGCGAAGACGGATGATGAACTGCTGGATTTGAAAGCCTGGCAGTACGATCTGGTGTGCAACGGCTCGGAGATTGCCTCGGGATCGATCCGTAACCACCTGCCCGACAGCATGGTGAAGGCGTTTGGTCATGCTGGTCTTGGCCCCGAAGTCGTGAAGGAGCGTTTTGCCGGGCTTTACCGCGCGTTCCAGTACGGTCCTCCTCCGCATGGTGGTATGGCAGCCGGCATCGACCGCATTGTCATGCTTCTTGTTGGCGCGGCGAACCTGCGAGAAGTCTCGCTGTTCCCAATGAACCAGCAGGGTCAGGATTTGTTGATGGGGGCGCCAGCTGAGGCAACGGCAACGCAGTTGCGTGAGCTATCGTTGAGGATCGTCGGGGATGCCGCGAAGAAGGGCTGAGGTCCAATTCGCTGCGGAATGCTCACCGGAATTGCGTCGGGCCACATGGGATTCAAACTTTGCAGCGCGGCGGTGTTGAAATTACGGTGTTTAACCCCAATCCCAAACCTATCCAATTGCGGGCCACGTCCCTGGTGTGCCTGACTCATGCGGCGGTTCGCATACGCTGAAATTTTTGACCGGCCGGGACAGCTGGACTAGGAATATCGACGTATTCATTGGCAGGGCCAAGCCTCTGCGCTGCTCCACCTTGCTGTTTTTCAGTGATTTTTGTTTTCGGTGAGATATGTCAGGTAAGTTTTTTCACGGTGTGCTCATTGCCGTAGTACTGTCGTTTACGGCGGTATCGGTTTCTGCCTTTGCGAAGGAGCCGCTGCCGTCATGGAACGACGGTCCGGCGAAAAAGGCCATCGTTGAATTCGTGGAAAGAGTCACAAAGGCTGGTGATCTCGACTTCGTCGCGCCGTCGAAACGCATCGCGGTATTCGATAATGACGGCACTCTTTGGGCCGAGCAGCCGATGTATTTTCAGCTGGCCTTCGCAATCGACAGAGTGAAGGCGTTGGCGCCGAAGAATCCTGGGTGGAAGAACAAGCAACCCTTCAAGGCGGCTATCGAGAACGACATCGATACGCTTATGAAATTTGGCAAGCGCGGGCTCGTCGAGTTGATAATGGCAACACACGCCGGCATTTCGACCGTGGATTTTGAAAGGATCGTCGAAATCTGGATCGCAGGTGCCAGGCATCCGAAGACGGGTATGCTTTACCGCGACATGGTCTACCAGCCGATGTTGGAGCTGCTGGCTTATCTGCGCGCCAACGGATTTAAGACGTTCATCGTGTCTGGTGGGGGTATCGAGTTCATGCGGCCGTGGGCTGAGAGCGTCTATGGAATCCCACCGGACCAGATCGTTGGCAGTACAATCAAGGTACAGTATGAGCAGCAAGACGGTAAGCCGGCTTTGATGCGTCTACCGGAGCTGAATTTCATCGATGACAAGGCGGGCAAGCCGGTCGGTATCCACTACCATATTGGCGTACGTCCGATCGCTGCATTTGGCAATTCCGATGGTGATTTCGAGATGCTGGAGTGGGTCACGTCGGGGACCGGTCCGCGGCTTGGCGTGCTGATCCATCACGATGACGCCGAGCGTGAGTTTGCCTACGACCGGGATTCTCATGTTGGCAAGCTCGCGCGTGGGCTTGACGAGGCACCAGAGCGGGGCTGGACGGTTGTCGACATGAAGTCCGCTTGGAGATGCGTCTTCCCAGAGAAGTGTGTAGCCGTAACCCAAAGCAAGTGAGGCTGCGGCAAAGCGGTTTTTTCTAACCGGCTTCGCGCACGTGGCGCAGATGGCCGGTCTTGATCCAGATCCGTGCGCCCGCGTTTCCTGTTTTAAGTGATACGGTTTTGCCATCGGGGATGCGAAGCCACGAATGGCGGCGCAAATTCTCACCGCTTTCCTGTGCGCTTCCGTCAAGAACAAGCAACTCAGCGCCGCCTTCTGACTTGAAATTTGCCGCGCTGTTCGGTGCCCAGGTCTCAACGCGCACCGTCTCGCGACCATCCTGGAAGAGCGGTGTTACGACGACGCCAGGGCGGCGGAGATCGGCAGCCGCCTCGGACTTGTTCATGTCGATGCGGACATGGGTCCGATCGTCAGGATCGAATTGCCAGAGCTTGACGAAAATCATGCAGCCTTGCTCGGAGCCTGGTGTGTGCTTTGAGGTTGGTGGGTTGCGGATGTAGGACCCGGCCGGGAAATCGCCGTGCTCGTCCTGAAAAACTCCTTCCAGAACAATGAACTCCTCGCCTCCATCGTGGGTGTGCGCCGAAAAATGGCTGCCTGGATCATAGCGCACGATCGTGGTGGCGCGGGCGATCTCATCGCCGATGCGGTCGAGCGGCCGGCGGCTGACACCTGGCATTGGGGAGTTACGCCAAGGGATCTCATCGGTGTGAAGCACGACGCGCTGATCGAAGTTTGCATTGATTTTCATAACCGGCTTCGTGACACCTTGCTTGGCGATATTGAGTTTTGGAGCCGCCGCACGCAGCGGCTCCGCCATGTTACAATTAGTTCGCCTTCAATGACATGCGTGACCAACGCGCCTGCACCGAGTGCCGCTGCTACCAGCACAGCCTCGTACATCGCAGCCTCCTTCGCGCCCAGCTATTTTGGTGCTCTTGGGGCTGAGACCGGGTATGACTGCCCCTCTCCCATTACTTAAAGAAAAGTGATCGTAGGCGGCTTAGCGGCTGGCCATCACACCGCCGTCGACTGGGGGCACTGCGCCGGTGATCCAGGATGCGTCATTGGAGGCAAGGAAGAGCTGGGCTCCGACGATATCGCGAGGTTGACCATTGCGCCCCAGCGGATGGAAGTCGTTGAATTTGGGTAGGACCTCCTTGATCTGTTTGGGGCTCATGAACGTGGCGTAGACCGGTGTTCCGACAACAGCTGGGGCCACGGCATTGATGCGAATGTTGAAGGATACCAGTTCGACTGCGAGATTGCGGACCATGGCGTGGACGCCCGCATTAGCCGCGGAGTAAGCGCTGGAAGGGTGTCGCCCCGATGGCGCGTTCGGCCCACATCGGACCGGTTTGGACGATGGCGCCACCGCCGGGTTTCT
>DAOUZE010000022.1 GCA_030665765.1 Filomicrobium sp. | reverse complement strand
ACCGGCACCGCAGCAAGCTGATCTTTGGCGATGATCGACTGCATCAGGCGAACAGCCTTGTCAGCGCCACCACCTTTGCCGGCCATTACGACGAATTGGATAGGCTTCTTCGGCTTCCAGTCGGCCATCGCCGCCGAACCGAATCCTGCGACGAACGCGGCTGCGCCCGTGACACCGAGGGCGAGCCCCAGCAATCGTCCACTTCGTTGAAGCATCAAAATTCCTCCCTTTTGCGCTTCGTTTTAGTGTCCAGGCCACAGAAACCAGATGGCTCTGTGACCCGCGACCATGGTGTTGCGCTTTTGAGGGGCGACAAAAAGGTCTTGCGACATTTAGGCGCCCTTTGGAATACAATATGCCAGAGATCAGGGAAGTGCAACAGGGTATCGAAACCAGGTGTGAAGAAAAATAGTACTGGCTGAACTCAAGCCCAGCTTATGGATGGCCTAATGTCTGGCGCCCCATCATCAGGCGGGTAATCTCAAACTGCAAGCAAAACGGATTATCTGAACCCGAACATCGCTAAAGTCGGTTGGTCCAGCGTACCGGTCGAACCAGTCACAAAGAGCAGCACCCAATGCATCTGCACGAATTCCAAGCTAAGGAACTATTGGAGCGTTACGGGCTGCGCATACCGAAGGGGCGTATCGCCTGCGAAAAAGAAGACGCGCGGCGCGTCGCCCAACGGTTGAAATTCCCTCGCTTCGCGATCAAGGCCCAAGTCCGCACCATCGGGCGCATGGCTAAAGGCGGTGTCCGCTTTGCCGCCTCCCCAGACGGGGTCGCAGCGACCTCGGCGAGCATGCTCGGTCAACAGCTCGGCAAGCCCGCTTCGCCGATGCAATGTGAAACTGTTCGCTGGGTCCTGATCGAGGAGGCGATCCCTGTTTCACTGCAGCTTTACGCAGCTGTCGTCCTCGACTATGCGAAGGGGGGCTTACTTCTACTGACGTCCCGGTCCGGCGGCACAGGCATCGAATCCCGCGCCGCAAACCAACCAGGATTGATTTTCCGCACGCCGCTCGAGATTACCAGCGACGGCCCCCAGGGGGCTTTCGAGGAGGCTGCACATGAACTGGTCCTCCCACCGGCGGCCGAGGTTAAAGCCGCTGAAATATTCCGCAGTTTGGCGCGATTGGCAGTCGACCTTGACGCCCTCCAGGTCGAGATCAATCCACTCGTTCTCACCCCGTCGCAGGATCTCGTTGCACTCGACGCCAAATTACAGATTGACGACCACGCACTGTTCCGGCACCCAGGCCTTGCCGCTTTCAGAGAAGCTGTCACCCGAGAGGAAGAAGATCCTCAAGAGCTGGCCGCCGACCGCCACCAGATTAACTACGCCGCGCTCGGAGGAAACATCGGTATCGTCGTCAACGGCGCCGGACTCGCACTGACCACCCTCGATATGCTGCGAGATTTCGGAGGCGACCCAGCCAACTTCATGGACATCCGCACGACGGCCACCAGTCTCGACATCGCCTACGGCGCTGAATTGGTTTTGAGCAATCCGAACACCGCAACCATGCTCATTAATGTCCATGGCGGTGGCATGCAGCGCTGCGACACCATTGCTGAGGGGATCGCCGTCGCCGTCCGGCGTACCGGCCGCAAACTCCCCATCGTCGCCCGCTTCGCCGGCAACAACGCCGATTTTGCCTCAGTCCGCCTGAAAAGTGCTGGCGTGGAATTTATCGAAGCCGAGGATATGACCGACGCCGTACGTAGAGCCGTCAAACTAACCGCCCGCCCAAGGTAGTCCGAGTGAGATGCTTTTTGTTTGCGCACGGATGGCAAGGGTTGCTCCGTTCGCAACGCGCAAAAGCAACTTCAGATAGCGACAATTCAACTTTTGACGAGTAAGGCCGCCTCGGTATACCAACGGCATCAACTCTAACAACAATGCTATTCCAAGGGGCGGCGGATGAAGGTCTGTGTGTATGGCGCCGGAGCGATCGGCGCACATCTGGCGGTGCTACTCCACGACGCCGGTTTCGACGTTTCGGTCATTGCACGCGGTGCGCACCTCGATGCAATCAACGCCAACGGCCTCAAGCTCATTATAGAGGGCGAAGAGAAAGTCGCACGCCTGCCAGCAGCAAAAGAGCCTTCTGAACTCGGCCCGCAGGACTACGTCATCGTCGCCGTTAAGTCTCATCAGGCCTGGGAATCGGCAGAACACATGGTACCGTTGCTAGGTCCCGACACCCACGTCGTCACCGCCCAGAACGGTATTCCCTGGTGGTATTTTCATGGCCTCAAAGGCCCATGGGAAGATAAACAACTTGAAAGCGTGGACCCCGGCGGGCGCCAGTGGAAAACGCTTGGGCCGCAGCGCGCCATCGGCTGCACCGTGTACCCTGCCGCTGAAATTACTAGCCCCGGCGTCATCACGCACACTTACGGCGATCGCTATAACCTCGGCGAACCAAACGGCGAGCTCAGCGATCGTGTCACGGCCCTGGCCCAAGCCCTGGAAGCAGGCGGTCTCAAATGCCGGGTCTATGATCAAATCCGGAATGACATTTGGCTGAAGCTTTGGGGCAACCTTTGCTTCAATCCGATTTCAGCACTGACCCGTGCGACGCTCGACGTCGTTGCAACTGATCCTGGAACCCGCGCTGTTGCGCGCGCCATGATGAGCGAAGCCGAAACACTAGCACGAAAAATGGGTGCCGACTTCCGCGTCGACATCGATCGGCGCATCGACGGAGCTGCCTCCGTTGGCGCGCATCGGACGTCCATGCTTCAGGATCTGGAGAAGGGCCGCAAGCTGGAACTCGATGCGCTGCTGACCGTCGTACAGGAGATGGGCCGACTCGTTGAGGTGCCTACTCCGGCAATCGACACGGTATTGGCCCTCACCCAGCAGATGGGCCGGGTCGCCGGTGTCTACCCTGTCTTCCCCGAGCCTGCTCAAGGTGCCTGAACAAACCCAGCCCCCCTGGAACAAATGGTTCGCATTCGCTCTCTTCGAGGGCGGTAAATTGGACAAAAACAACAAGCGCGTATGGCACTTCCAGCGCCACGCGCACCACTATTGTGAGCGACCGATCAACCGCTGTAACAGAGCCACAAGTTTAACTTTCAATAAGCTCCCGAAAAGGTTTGGTAAGATTTTCTTCCGACGCCGATCACTTGACCTGCGTCCAAATCCAGCGGCAGGATTCGCTGCCCGGCGGTCCCTCTCTCGGCGGGAACGTTATTGGCACCAATCCTGCGCAATCGGCTTCTAACCAATCGGGGCTCTCATCGCCGCCGCTTCGCGCGCTTCCTTGAGCATCGCCTCCCTCCGAGTCACATAAAGCGATGCAGCAAAGATGATGAAGCCGCCAACCCAGGTCCACGTATCAATGGATTCTTGAAACGCCAGGTAACCCAACAGCACCGCAAACGGTAACCGCACGAACTTAAACGTCATGACCAATGACGCTTCCATTAACGCATAGCCTCGCACCAGCGCCATGTGCCCGAGCACGGCCATCAAACCCATAGCAACGAGATACGGCCATAACTCCGCCGGCGGCCACAACCAAACAAAAAGCGCTGGCACCAGCGACAAAGGCGTCAACATCAAGTTGGTCAGAAACACAACGCGATCCGCGTCGTCCTCCAACGTCAAACGCTTCACCAACGGCCCGATCACCCCAAGGGCTAAAGCCGAAACTAGAGCCGCCGATTGACCGAAACCGAATACACCTCCCGTCGGCCGCAAAATTATCATGGCACCGATGAAGCCAACGAGTAGCGCCAGCCACCGCCGAACCCTGACTTTCTCGCCAAGCAACAGGATCGCGACCCCGGTGCCAAACAGCGGTGCCAGAAACCCTATCGCCGTCACCTCGCCAAGCGGTATGTGCGCGATAGCCTGAAACATGGCCGTCATGGCGACGAAGCTCAACGCAACACGTAGTGCGTAAAGTTCGATACGTTGCGTCCGAACAAGCGACAGCCCGCGCCAGACGAACAACGGCACCATCCAAACGACGCAAAAAAAGTTACGAAAGAATACGACCTGCAAAGGGTCCATGCCGGCAAGAGCCGCATACCGGCCAAGCGTGATCAATCCCGCAAGAAAAGCCATCGCGGCAACCACCCAAAGGATGCCGGCCATTGGCTGATTGCGCTGGCCTGCTCGTCCGCTCTTCAAGACCGCGCGCAGAAGCGATTGCAGCCCCTTTCGCCCTTTGGCGACGGCCTGTTCAGCGGATTTGTTCCCCATAGCGGCAGCGACTTTCAAAAGCTTTTGCGGTTCCGCCGCGCGAGTAGTAATTTTCCGTAAGACTATGGTATTATGTAATTAAATGCACAGACAAGTAGGTGAAATCCGCCCCCGCCGGACCCTCACGTCCACGGCCGAGTCACCAAAGACTTGACCTACCAAGGATCGCCGTCACGTGCAGGCTGTTCAGCCTTGGCCGACGCCACGCGCTCGTACAGCAACAACGGTGGCATTGTCCTGGTGCGGATCACGCATAGCTTCGACCGATCGGATCAGCGCGCCAGCCACCGCATCGGCGCCATCATCGGCATAGGCCGAAATCAGCCGCTCGATTTCACTGGTCTCAAGTGTGTGCAACCCATCGCTTGCCAACACAACATAGTCGCCGTGCTCCAGTATAAGAGGCTTATGCGACTGATCGATCAGGTCGAGTTCCTCGCCGGTCACCGCCGAGCGCAACATATGTCGCCGCGGATCGTGACGCGCCTGTTCGCGCGTGATCTGACCCGCCGCGGCCAGTCGATCAAGTTCAGGCGCCAGCGAATGATCTTCATTTAGAAGCGCGACTTCACCGCGACGGAACAACAACAGCGGACTGTCGCCAACGCTGACCCATTCGACGCCTTTGTCCGTGAAAGCGACACCGATCAACGTCGATCCCATGCCGCTCAATACGGGATCAGCGTTTATCTTATCAGCAATGGCATCGTTTGCCGTTGTCAGCGACGTCATCAGCCGCTCGGCGACTGGACCGGCCTTACCATCAAACACATCGATGAACTTGTCACAGACGATCCTGCTGGCAAGCGCACCACCGGTGTGCCCCCCCATACCGTCGGCAAGAACCGCTAGCAGTTCGGGACAAGCCACACCGGAACCGCCGGATCCCGCAGACTGCGCCGCGAAGGTGCCGGCACGAACCGCCGCCGAATCTTCCTGATATTCCCGGGCGCCTTGTGTCGCGCGCCGTCCGAAATCGAATTCGAGCATCAGCCCTTGTTTTCCGCAATCTCCGACCAGTCGAAATCGCTACCGCAGAACGGCACGAAGACCAGTTGAGTACGTCCCATGACGATGACATCCATCGCCGACAATTCAACAGCGCCGGTCGGACGCGCGTTGTTCACGGACACTACGTTTGTTTTGGCCAGATTCGGAACAAACAGGAAAGACCGGTCGTTTGAATCATAGCGGATATACGCTTGCTCTTCCGATGAGATCGCATCATCTCCGAAATCAACGGGAATGCGCTGCGTCAACGCCCGTCCGACCGAGTTGTTACCCTCGTAAATCGGCCGGTAGGAACCGATCCCGGGCCCACCGACGACAACAAGCCAGCCAACCACCGGATCGCAGCCAAACTGTCCGCGCGCCACTTCAACTTTGCCACGAACCAATTGTGTTCGCGAGGGGTCTTCCGCTTTCGCTACCATAACATTCGCCCGGCTGGTTTCTGCGACTTGCTCAACATGTGCGGTTTCCGGCGTCACCAAGGCGCCGCTTCGGGCTTCGCGGGCGGCATCAGCCGCGCTCAACCCGGTGGAATTCGAAATGGTCAGTGATACGGGTTCGTCATCCAGCCCGCTGCCTCGCGCAATGTCTTTTGACGCATCGGGCGAGGCAGGTAAAGGCGGAGGCAGTTGCATCGGCTCTTTAATAATTGCCTGAGTTGGTTCGTCGCCGACATCCGCCAGGTGCTTTGAACGGCCCGATTCTTCCCGACTCGCAGCCACCAACGCATCCTTCAGCGTCCCAAGGAATCCGACGCGCTGACCTTGTGGAGATTTCTGATCCTGACCCATAGTTGCTCCTCCCGATAGTGTGACGTCCCAGCTTTCAAACCTGCCGTTACCTGAATCCCGCGCAAATTCCACTTAAACTTCGAGTATGGAGATCACAGGACCAAGAGCAAGGCCGTAAGAATTCCGCCCAAATGGCTGCCACCGCGGCAACGGCTCTTCATCCGTTGACTGCGAACCGCAACCGTGCCGCACCCAATGATATGACATCGCCATCGAATAACCTTCGATGCGAGATCTTTTCTCCATTGATGAGCACGCCGTTGCCGGTGACATCCGACAGATCAGCAATTTCGTAGCCATCCTCAATACTTCGGCGAACCAGAGCATGATACCGGTGTACCGTCGGATGGGTCAGCCGGATCTCGTTATCCTCTTCACGCCCGATGCGTACCATCATCGATCCGTCTGTAAATTGGAAGCCGCCAGTCCCATTGCCGCCATCCGATTCAACGAAGATGAACGCCTCAGAATAGGCGTCACTCGGACCATCGTAATCCCCGCGCGCGTGCTTTATATCTTCGGGTAGTGGCCCGAAGTACCGCGACGTTCCTTCGCCGACGGGTGTCACCCGCCTGAGCACCATACCAGCAAGGATCAAAACTGGCAGAGCCACGACAACGCTCAGTCCAAGCACCAGCGCCGGCGCGGTTTGCAACCCCACACCGATCATTTCTTGCAAACCATCGCCAGCTTTAACGAGAGCCGTGCCAACGATGGCTATAAAATCTCCTATTGAACCCATCGGAACACGCCTCTCCCGGACCCAAGCCGAATTCGTCTACCGGCAAAATGTAAAGCACTGACTTCAGAGCGTTATCAACGAAGCTGACCAAAGCACCCGTAAACGACACATTCATGCTGCATATATTGCATCGCACATGAAGGTCGAAAGTCCCCGCATTCCATAGCTTAAACGCCCCAAAAGTGTCACTAAGTCTGTCACGACTCAGGCATACTGGGGGGGCACTGAATGACTTGTTCACGACGGGCAATGCTTATTGTGAGTGCTTCGTTGGGCGAACAAATGGCAAAGCGGGACAAAAGCAGAGAGCATCTAAGGTGGCTCGGTCGGCAGTGGGGTCTTCGCATCCGCTATCCGAAGCCGCTCACAAATGAGCTTGGCCAGCATTGGGACACAGCGAAGACCAATACGGCTGGCTTGAAGGAAGCTAAGCTCTTGCGAGACCAAATGATCTCCGCATTGGAGCGGAAAGCCCGTGAGATCGAAAAGAAACAGCAACCCTCAATAGACCGCCGTGAGTTAGCGCTGAGGTCGTCTCTTCCTTTGAGTGTGTTTGACTTCCTAAAAGGAATGACGATTAAAGTGGCAAAGCGCACAGAATGAATGTAACGACGGGCGCAACTGAAAACGTAATGAACAGCTCATACGTTTTTGGAAGATAGCTCTCCATCTCAGAGACCAGCTCAGCCTCAGACATAGAGGGCTTCTGGAAGACCAGCTGTGCTTGTGGTGGAGCTGTTGTTGCTGGTGGTGCAGCGTCGTCTTCGCGCAAGAAATCTCCGTGGTGAAATCCAGCGGTCCAGCTAGTAGCGAGGTCGGGCGTACGGTAGGGCAGTGCATCTTCCGAGAGTGCAGCAATGACCAGCTAATTCTCCGATTGAGTAAGCTGTGTGCATATCCCGAGCGCTGTGTACTGCCAGCTCAAAGATGATAGCCTCAGCGTGGTCGACGTCTACGATTTCACCAGCCGTAAGAGCGGCCACGGCGTTACCAATTTCAGTCGCGATATAGCGCACCGAACTCTCCATTTTGTGTCACTAATGCTGTCAGACGGCTGTGACATCCGGAGAGTAAGCCATTGTAATAAAGAGTGTTTTTTTGGGAGCCCTATAAATGCTGCAAAAGTGGCCTCACAAAGGAGCTGACGCATAAGCGGGAATACCGCGGAAAAGTCGTGGCGAATGAGGCAATATTCGCCAAAGTGCAGGATTCTGAGTTCCTTCGCCAACCGATCAAAAAACGGGGATGGCCATTAGGGCCACTGACCGCCGACGATGACGAACATCATAGCGCTTGCCGAGGGCACGGACCTGGTCGGCGACTACACCATTGAAAAGGTGCTCGGCGCTGGCGGATTCGGCATTACCTATCTCGCTCGAGAACTGCAGCTCGATCGCCTTGTCACAATCAAGGAATACTTCCCCAGCGACTTTGCCGCCCGCAAAGACGGCTTCGAAGCTGTGCCGCGATCGCAAGAGAGCGCCAGCGACTACCGTTGGGGGCTGGAGCGGTTCGTCTCTGAGGCGCAAACCCTCGCCAAGTTCAATCATCCCCACATCGTCGGCGTTCACCGGTATTTCCGCGCCAACAACACCGCTTACATGGTGCTTCACTACGAAGAAGGCCAAAGCCTGAAGAACTGGCTGAAGACACTCGGCCGCGTCCCGCGTCAGTCCGACCTCGACCGTATTCTGCCCTCACTGCTCGACGCCTTGGAGATGATCCACAACGCCGATTTCTTACATCGCGACATCGCCCCCGATAACATCATCATTCGCAAGGAAGGGCAGCCCGTGCTGATCGATTTCGGATCGGCCCGAGGCGAAATCGCGCGCCACTCGAAGACGATTTCCGCGTTGGTCAAACCCGGCTACAGCCCCTACGAGCAGTACGCCGAAAAGAATAGCCGGCAAGGCCCCTGGACCGATATTTACGCGCTCGGAGCAACGCTCTACTTCGCCGTAACTAAGAAGCGCCCCCCCGATGCGGTCCTGCGCGTAACCAAAGATGACTACCGTCCAGTTTCCGAGCTTGCCCTTGGTGCCTACCGCAAGCGTTTCCTGCGCGCCATCGATAAGGCACTGGCCGTGGATATCAAGTCCCGACCGCAGTCGGTCGCGGCCTGGCGAGGCGAAATTCTGGGGCCCGACATTACCAAGCAAGGTTGGCTCACTGGACGCAGACGCAAGCTCGACGAGGATCCCCACGCGCTCTCGGATGCCACCGACGAGCCTCTTACCGACCCCGGTGACGTCCACACAACTCCGCCGCTGCCGGACGTTCCAGGGCGGCGCGGCGGAATGCTCGATTTCGTTGATGGTCTAAAAAAGCCGCACCGGCCGCTTGCCGATGCACTGCGCGCCGAAGCCGATGGCGACACTGCCCTCAAAACAAACCCGAATGAACCACAAAAGCCTGCCGCACCTAAACCGGCTGATCCAGTACCGCTTGCTGAGACGGTCCGGGTCGATACGCCTCTCGCAGCCCCGCTCTTTCCCAAACGACAAAAGCCAAAACCCGCACCGCGCCGCGCGCCCCAAGCACCACCCTCCGAGCAACAAGCCGCGCAGCCCGCTGCAGGCGACGAGGCGCATCCCCTAGTTCTCCCTGTACCTGTTAAAGCGCCACGCAAACCGCCAAAGCCTCCTCGTGAACAACTGGGAAAGCGAACTGCGCGATGGGGCGCATCGCTGCTCAAGTACCTGACCATCGGCCTGATCGCTGCAGGTATCTTCGCCAATCGGGACAAACTTCAGAACATCGACCTTTCGGCGCTCAACAACTTTGTCGCCAAGCTGGCCAAGCCCTCCGCAACGGACAATCCGCCACCAGCAAACAGCAAAGCGGCTAGTAAGCAGCGCCAGCCGCAACAAGCCGACACCGAGCGGAGACCACCGCCCCCAGCCGAGCGGGTCCGTACGGTTGCAGCCCACAGCGGTCCCATTACCGCAGCAGCTTTTGGCTCGTTGGGACGCCGGCTGGTCACCGCCGGAAAGGACGCCACAATTCGAGTATGGTCGGCGGATTCTGGCGACATCATCCGCATCATCAACATTGACCGTGGCCCAGCGACATCATTGGCCTTGCGCGACCGATACGCTGCAACCGGTCATCAAAACGGCTACACCGCCATTTGGGACCTCGAGGCCGGCACCAAGATCGCAGACCTGCGACGCAACGAAGCTCCGATATGGTCGCTAACCTTTACCGCCTCTGGACGTCTTGCGGTCGCGAGCCACGACTGGACCGTAAGCCTTTGGGATATCCGCAAGCCGGAATCCCCCATTCACGTTTTTGCCGACCACGAAAACCCGGTGCAGGCCGTAGCGCTTTCCACCAACGGCAATTTTCTCGCTTCCGGCGGCGCTGACAAGAAACTTCGGTTGTGGAACCTCAATACACTCGATCTGGTCCGAACTTACCGCCGCCAGGGGGACTTCATCTCCGCCCTCAGCTTTTCTCCTGACGACCGGCTCATTGCATCCGGCACACTTAACGGTGGCATCAGCGTTTTCAAGGCCAACTCCAGATCACGCGTTAAACGACTGGGCGGGCACAACGGCGAGATTACAGCAATGGCCTTCTCTCCGGACGGCGCGCTGCTCGTCACAGCTAGTAAAGATAGTACAATTCGGGTTCGCGAAACCCGACGCTGGCGAACGCTGAAAACACTTCCCGACCACCAGGGTCCGGTTACATCGCTCTTCTTCGCCCCCGACGGTCAAACCTTCGCCAGTACCGGCGCCGACGGCAAACTTCGTATTTGGGCAACCCGCGCATTCACCCGCTAGGGCGTGATCGTTTGAGACGTTAGCGATTGGCGTCGGTTGAGAAGCAAAACGTGCTCGCTAGTCGAGGCTCCCCAAAAAAAGACCGGACAGGTTTCCCCGTCCGGTCTTCCCCCCGCTGCCGCGCGCTTTCGCGCTGGCAAAACCTGTCACACCGACGGACTAGGCGTCCGTTGGCTCTTTCGCTGTTGCGCTCCCCTCTACCTCGACGCGGGCCATAGCGGCACGGATCGTTTCGACGCTTTCGCGTTCGCGTCGTTTGGGTGCCGGAGCCTGGAAGGCTCGCCGCGCATGGTGTTCGCAGTACGGTAGACCAGGCACCGCCTTGCCCCCGCAAAAGTAGAAATCTGGAGTCTGTGGATCGCCAACCGGCCAACGACAGCTGCATGCCTCAAGCGACTGGATCGTCTTTCTCTGCGCTTCCGGTATATCGATTTCCTCGACCGCAGGGATATAGGGTTCGCCACTATAGAGTTCGCGAACCGCTGGATTCCCTGCCGTTGGGAAACGCGCCCTAGCGGGACGCTTAATTGCGTTTGGATTGCGTTTGCGCGGTCGGTGCGATTTGACACGGGATGTTGTCGCCCGTCCAGACAGTCCCAACCTGTGCACTTTGCCGATCACCGCATTACGGGTCACGCCACCAAGCCGGCCCGCAATTTGGCTGGCACTCAATCCTTCGGACCAGAGCTTCTTTAATAGCTCCACTCTCTCGTCGGTCCAGGACATGCTTTTGCTCCTCACAGAATCACAATAGTGTCGCGCTCTGTTAGAAGCGCAGACCTACTGCCGATCGCCGAAGCACACGCAGTTCATCTCGAGGCGCGGCCCCAAAAAAGGCGCGCAAGACTCTGCACAGCCGAAAGCGATCGGTTGCCAAAACTTCACTGTTGACGCTGGACGAAAACTCACGCGAACAAATCAGAGCCGGGATACACATCGGCTGACGCGTGCTGGCGACGAGATAGAGCGGATTACTTGAAACGCGATACTACATGTCGTGCCAGACCCATCCTGAATACAACAGAGCGATCGCGGGCCACAAGACCGTCGATTGCGTTTACCGGTCGTTGACTTTTTTTGTGTCCCTAGCGCCACATCGACGATTCGGACGGTTGCATACTCGCCCAGACCTACAAGCCGCCCGAAAACCGCAGACACCAGCGTTAGATGAGCGCTATCTTGCGTTGACAGTACGCCTCCTCACGCCTATTCACGTTATTTCGCACGTGGCCGCCTGATTTGGCGGCCTTTTTGATTATGGATTGAGTGGGACGCTTGCGATGGCTGAAGTGAAAGCAGCTTCCGCAATTGTTGCTTCAGAAGTTTCAGGCCCATCGCCTGCTGTGATGGGTACTTACGCACGCCTCAACCTTATCTTCGAGCGCGGCGAAGGCTCCTGGCTGATCACTGAAAACAATGAGCGGTACCTTGACTTCGGCTCTGGCGTCGCCGTCAACGCGCTGGGTCACGCCCATCCGTATCTCATTGAGGCTCTGAAGTCACAGGCCGATAAGCTGTGGCACACCTCCAACCTCTATCGCGTCGGCGAGCAAGAACGTCTTGCCGAACGCCTGTGCGCGGCAACCTTTGCCGACAACGTCTTCTTCTGCAACTCCGGCGCCGAAGCCTGCGAGGGCGTTATCAAGGCCGCCCGCCGCTACCATTATGTAAAGGGTAATCCCGAGCGCTGGCGCATCATCACATTTGAAGGCGCCTTCCATGGCCGGACATTGGCAACGCTGTCGGCGGCCGGCAATCCGAAACACCTGGAAGGTTTCGGCGAGGCCGCCGACGGTTTCGACCACCTGCCGTTTGCCGATCACGACGCCATCGAAGCAGCCATCACACCGCGGACAGCAGCCATTATGATTGAGCCCGTCCAAGGCGAGGGCGGTGTCCGGGTTGTCCCACCTCAATGCCTCCAGGGTCTCCGCGAGCTCTGCGACAAGCACGAGATACTCCTTATCCTCGACGAGGTTCAAACCGGCGTCGGTCGAACCGGCACCTTGTTTGCTTATGAGCAGGCCGGGATCACCCCGGACCTCATGGCTGTTGCGAAAGGTATTGGCGGCGGCTTCCCGCTCGGCGCGATACTATCGACCGAAGACGCCGCAAGCGGCCTTCAGCCGGGAACGCACGGGTCCACTTTCGGCGGCAATCCCTTGGCCACCGCAGTCGGCAACGCCGTGCTTGATATCGTCCTGGAACCGGGATTTCTGGAGGACGTCAGCCGCAAGTCAGGCCTCCTGCGGCAGCGTTTGGCGGAAATCGAGGACCAGTTTGCGGATCTTGTAGCCGAGGTGCGTGTCGCTGGCCTGCTGTGCGGCTTGAAGCTTCACAATCGGATTGCCTCCAGCGACCTTGTCGCCGCCTCCGCGAACGAACATCTCCTCACCGTTGGAGCGGGCGACAATGTCGTGCGAATTCTTCCCCCTCTTAACGTGTCGGAAGACGAAATCAGCGACGGCATCGCCCGACTGCATCAGGCTCTGTTCCGGCTTCGCAAAGACACCCTCTGACAATCTAGTCCTCATGGAGACCGCGGGTTGAACACATGACCCTCCGCCATTTTCTCGATTTAGATTCCATTGACGCCGAAACGCTGCGTGGCATCGTTGACACGGCCCACGCCATGAAACGCGCCGGCAAGCGTGTTCCAGAAGCGATGCGGCCCAATGACGCCGACACGACCGTCCTCGTCATGATCTTCGAAAAGCCTTCGACCCGGACGCGCGTCTCTTTCGATGTCGCCATGCGCCAGCTCGGCGGCCAGACGATCATGTTGAATCACACCGATTTGCAGCTTGGTCGAGGCGAGTCGATCGCCGACACTGCGCGCGTTCTTTCACGTTACGTCGACGCCATTATGCTGCGCGCCAACTCTCACGACACCCTGATTGAGTTCGCACGGCACGCTTCGGTCCCGATCATCAACGGCCTCACAGATCGCAGCCACCCGTGTCAGATCATCGCCGACATTGTCACCTTCGAGGAAGCCAAGGGTCCAATCACCGGACGCACCGTCGCTTGGGTCGGTGATGGCAACAATGTCGCCGCCTCCTGGATGCAGGCCGCGGTCCAATTCGGGTTTGAGCTGCGTATTGCCTGTCCGGAGTCACTGCGCCCTGATCCAGCTATTGAGAAGTGGGTCAAAGTCAACAAGGGCCGTATCAGAATCACCGACAGTGCCACGTCCGCCGTCAACGGTGCCGACTGCGTGGTGACCGACACGTGGGTTTCGATGGGCCAGAAGGACGCCGACCGTCGCAAGGCTCTGCTCCAGCCCTTCGCTGTTAACGAAGAACTCATGGGTAAAGCTGAAGAGGACGCCATCTTTATGCATTGCCTGCCAGCCTACCGCGGCAACGAGGTCACCGATGAAGTTATCGAGGGGCCCCACTCCGTTGTCTTTGACGAAGCCGAAAACCGCTTGCATGCGCAAAAGGCAATATTGTCCTGGTGCCTGGGCGCATAGCCCATATTCAGATTTCAGTAAGTGAGTGACGTCGTGGCGGAAGCTTCGGGTAACGGCAGCAACAACGGGGGCGATCGAAACGGCAGCTCCGCCGCGCTCACCGACGATCTCGTACTCCCGTTCCAGACCGTTCGTTCAAACATCTCTGGACGCATTGTTCGGCTCGGAACTAGCCTCGACCGCATCCTCTCTCGCCACGTATACCCGGACGCTGTCGGCGAAGCTCTCGGACAGTCGCTCGCACTGACATCGCTGCTGGGGACAGCGCTCAAATTCGATGGGCGACTGATCATGCAGACCAAGACCGACGGTCCGCTCGACATGCTGGTAGTCAACTACGACACCCCCGGCCACCTGCGTGGCTACGCCAGCTTCAACGCCGAACGTTTGCAAGCCGATCTCGATGCCCGCAACCCTCAAGATGCCGGCCTTTCAAATCCGGCTCAACCGCTGGTCCTAGGCTCCGGGCACCTTGCCATGACGATCGATCCAGGCGGCGACATGGACCGCTACCAGGGGATCGTCGCCCTGCAAAAGGAAACACTCTCCAGCGCGGCGATGAACTACTTCCGCCAGTCCGAGCAGCTGCCGACTTTCCTTCGTCTTGCCGTCGCCCGCGTCTACGAACCTGGTAGCGGCGGCAACGCCTGCACATGGCGCGCGGGCGGTCTTCTCTTACAGCACATCGCGCACTCCGGCGGCACGCCGCAAACGGAATCTGAAGGCGAGCCCCTGCCCTTATCGGGCGAAGACGACGACGATTGGCGCCGCACCAAGTTGCTTGCAGCGACCGTCGAGGATCACGAGCTAATAGATCCGAATCTAACGCCGGAGCGCCTGCTCTATCGCCTCTTCCACGAAGTGGGCGTCCGCGTCCAGAACCCGCTCCCACTGATCGACAAATGCCGGTGCTCACGTGAGCGCGTGACAGGCTTTCTCCATCAGTTTGCCGCCGAAGGTCTCGACGACCTTCGCGAGCCAGATGGCGCGATTACAGTTACCTGTGAATTCTGCAACGAGAGCTATCGCTTCGAGCCGGGCGATGTGGAGTAGGTCACAGCACGTCAGGTGCTTGCAAACCTCAGGCGTTTTCGTCAGCCCGGAGCCGACAACCAAGCCCGCGTACAGTCTCTATCGCTAGCGCGGTGCATCGAATGCCGATGTAATGTGCATTACGGGGAGATACCGTGGACATTGTGGACAACGGCGTTGGTCGATGACAAGATGCCGCCAAATACTTCTGGCTCCGGATTGCAGTATTTTAAACTGGGGTGCCGAATACAAAGTCCCAATAAAACAGGCGAAACCGGAGGAAACAGATGAACGAACAACCCAAGCAGAGTGTCTTTTTTGGCGGTTGTCCGCACGATTGTCCCGACACATGCTCAATGTTGTTCGAAGTCCAAGATGGGAAGCTAACGAGCGTCAGGGGAAACCCAAACCATCCGATGACCAGAGGCGGTCTGTGCGTAAAGCTGAAGGATTATGAAAACCGCCATTATCATCCAGATCGCCTACTGCACCCGTTGCGCCGCACCGGACCAAAAGGTTCAAAGCAATTTGAGCGCATTTCCTGGGACGAAGCTCTCGACGAAATCACGATCCGCTGGAAAGCGATTATCGAAGAGCACGGCCCCCAAGCCATTATCCCTTACAGCTACTTGGGGCATCAAGGGCTTGTACACGGCCTCAACGGTGGCGACGCCTTCTTCAATCGCTTGGGCGCCACGGTTTGCGAGCGGACCTTTTGCGGTGAAGGGTCGTGCACGGCTTGGTTGCTGACCGTCGGCCCGACCGCTGGTCTCGATCCAGAAAGCTACATTCATTCAAAATATATTGTCATCTGGGCTTGCAACAGCGTCAGCACCAATCTCCACCATTGGGCGATCGTCAAAGACGCACAAAGGGCTGGTGCGAAGGTGGTCGTCATCGACGCCTATGCTTCAAGGACCGCTAAGGAAGCCGACTGGCACATCTGTCCCAAGCCGGGGACCGATGGCGCCTTGGCGATGGCAGTGATCAATTGCATCATCGAGCAGGGACTCGTCGATCAGGACTATGTCGACAAATACACCTCTGGCTTCGCCGAATTGAAGGATCGGGCCAGCACCCGCACTCCGGAATGGGCATCTGAAATCACAGGCGTTGCGGCCGACGACATCCGCACCCTGGCGCGCGAACTTGCCACCGCCCAACCGGCGGCGATCCGCATGGGCGTAGCCCTTGAAAGGCACCATGGCGGCGGCCAGACCATCCGTGCAGTTACCTGCATTCCTGCGCTAACTGGAGCGTGGCGACACGTCGGCGGCGGCGTCACCCAGTTCCCCGTCTGGGAGCACCCCTACAAATTTGACGTTATCTGCAGACCCGACCTAATTCCGGAAGGAACACGAGTCGTCAACAACCTGCAGATCGGCCGCGCCTTAACCGGAGAAATGCAGCTCGACCCTCCGATCAAGTCCATGATGTGCTGGAACTCGAACCCGGTCACCCAAGCGCCAGAGACTGACAAAATCGTCGAAGGCCTGCAGCGGGAAGATCTGTTCGTGGTATCCGCCGAGCACTTTATCTCCGATACGGCCTCCTACGCGGATATCGTACTACCCGCCTCGATGGGTGCCGAGATGGAGGATATGATCCTGTCCTGGGGCCACCTCTATCTGACCTACAACGCAAAATGCGCCGACTCCCCTGGAGAAGCCATTCCGAATAACGAGATTTTCCGCCGCCTCGCCGAGCGCATGGGATTTGAGGAGGAAAACTTCAAATGGTCTGACTCCGAATGTCTGGAGAACTACGTCGACTGGAACGCTCCCGCTTGCGAAGGGATCGACCTCGAATATCTCCGCGAGAACGGATACGCGCGCCTTAACGTCGGCACCAAGGACGACCGTGCACCGCATAAGGAAGGCAACTTCCCGACGGAATCGGGCAAATGCCAATTGTTGGTCGACGGGGCAACAAACTTCGTCGCTGGACCGTTCCGCCAAATGTACGAAGGCTTCCAGCCTGGCGAACCGTTGGATCCCCTTCCCGACTACACTCCGCCAAGAGAATCGCCGGCCAGCAATCCGCAATTGGCTGCGAAGTATCCGCTCAGCATTGTCTCGCCGAAGAGCCATGGCTTCTTGAATTCCTGTTACGCAAATATGGAGCAAAAAATCAAGGGACAGGGCGAACAATTCGTGCTCATCAATGAAGCGGACGCCGGACCGCGCAGGATCGTCGACGGCGACAGAGTCCAGGTCGCCAACGGACGCGGCGCTTTCAAGGCCTTGGCCAAAGTGACGGATGACGTGAATCCTGGCGTCGTGGTCGCAACACTTGGTTATTGGCGGCAGTTGAACGTTGGAACCGTCAACAGCATCAGTTCCGCGGAATTCACCGACATGGGCCACGCACCATCGTTTTCCGACAATCTCGTAGAAGTTACGCGGAGCAATTAAGTTGAGAAAAGATGTTGGCGGATGATAGCCGCCAATCTGGTGTCGACGCCCCCGGCCTGTATCTCAGCTACTCTTGTTTCGGTTTGATCCCCGAAAGAAACTCGATGAGATCGTCCGTCATGTGGTGGACATGCTCAGGCGGCGCGCGCCAGTCTTTGATTTTAGACTGCACGGGATGGTCGTAGTAATCTGAATGCACCAACACGGTGGTCATCCCAAGTACGTGCGGCGCTTCCAAATTGTGTGGCATATCTTCAAACATAGCCGCGTTTTCAGGCGCAAAACCGTGATGCTTGACCATCCGGTCGAAGGCTTCCGCCTCGGGCTTCGGCACAAATTCGCAAGTCTCGATCGAGCAGATGTCTTCGAACTCATCGAGGACGCCGAGCTTTCCCGCAACTCTCTCTGCGTGCCGACGCGAGCCGTTAGTGAAGATCAGCTTGCGCCCAGGCAACTCGCTGATTGCGGACTTCAATTCCGGCAGCTCAGGAACGCAAGTCAGATCGATGTCGTGGACGTAGTGAAGAAACGGTTCCGGCGCCAGCTTATGAACCTGCATCAATCCTGATAGAGTTGTCCCGAACTGCCGGTAGTAGGCCTTCTGCAGGTGCCGCGCTTGCACGAAGGGAATACCGAGTTCCTTGGCAATGAACGCGCCCATACGTTGGTCAACCTGCGCAAACAGATTGCACTCAGCCGGATACAGTGTGTTGTCGAGATCGAATACCCAAATCAAGGTCTCATCGAACCCGCGCGGGACGCCGCCAAGAACGGTCTCCGTGTCGGCTGTCGTCCCGTTCTCCGAGGGATTACGTTTTCGCGGCTTCCTACTCACGAGATCCTATTTTCCTGACCGACCAGCGTACCCACACCATGCTCGGTGAATAATTCCAACAGCACGCAATGCGGCACACGTCCGTCGATAACAACAACGGCTTCTACTCCTGCCTCGACCACTTCGATGCACCCTTCGACCTTCGGGATCATGCCGCCGGAAATGATTCCATCTCGAATGAGCCCACGCGCTTCTGCAACCGTCAAAGTCGAAATAAGCGAGTTGTCTCCATCCAGCACGCCGGCGACGTCGGTCAACAGCAACAGACGCTTCGCCTTCATCCGCGCCGCCAGTGCCGAAGCGAAACTGTCGGCATTGACGTTGAGCGTCTCACCGTCCGGCGACATCGCGACGGGCGCAATCACCGGGATCAGATCTGAATCTGATATAACGTCCACGATATGCGGATTCACATACTTCGGATCACCAACGTACCCGATATCGACCGCCTTCATGATATTGGAGGTAGGGTCATGCATCTCGGTGATCCGCGTTGCGATCATCAAGTTGGCATCCTTGCCGGAAATGCCGACGGCTTTGCCGCCCTGCCGGTTGATGGCTGATACGATCTCTTTGTTGATCCCACCTGCCAAGACCATCTCAACGACTTCAACAGTCGGCTTATCAGTCACCCGCAGACCGTTGACGAACTCAGATGCGATCGAAAGCTTGGCAAGCATCTTGGCGATCTGCGGCCCGCCGCCATGCACAATGATCGGATTGACACCTGACTGCTTCAGATAAACCACATCCTGCGCGAAAGCGTTGGCCAGCTCTTCATCGCCCATGGCGTTGCCACCGAATTTGATAACAACCGTCTGTTCGTCGTAACGAATCATATGCGGAAGGGCTTCGGCCAGAATTCGCGCTTGCACGTGCGCAGTGATCTCATCCGTTCCCGCTTGAGAGCCCGCCAGTTGCGGAGCATGCGCACGTTTTTTATTATCATCCATCATTGCCGTTCCATCGCCCGGTACAAAAGGCGCCGTCACCCATAAAAAGAGCTGCAATCTGGCGTCATTGCCACAGATTGTTGCTTCTCGGCACTTATATATCGCACTTGAACGGCGCTGCGAAACAAACAGCGGATTTCGCACACATTCTACTGCTATCCGACCTAACCATAACGCTATAGAAGGTCGCTGCGGGCGCGACTCAGGTATTTGGCGAACAGGCGGAAGGCTGAAGGGGAGCACGGCATGGGGGCGGGCATCGCCGATCAATTGGCACCGATACCGATGTCGGCAACGCTCGGCCAGACGCTTGCGCGCGCCGCCCAGTATGCACAGGAGCAGTCTCACACGGAGGTTGCGCTCGACCACCTCCTGCTCTCGTTGACCGAGGACGAAGACGCCCGCCAGGTCATGATGACCAGCGGTGTCGAAATTTCGAATCTGCAAACCGACGTCTCTGAACAGATCGGCCGCATCGAACAACGGTTGCCGGCAGGCGAGGGCGGCACTGCAGCCATTTCTGACGAATTACGCCGTATCCTTAACGCCGCCGCCGTCGCCGCACGCGCAGGGCGCCGTAATCTAATCGACGGCGCCATTGTACTTGCGGCAATCATCGGCGACGGTCGCACTAACGCCGCTGGGCTGCTTCGCGCGCACGGCCTCACATTCGAAGCCGCAATACAAGCAATCCGGCAGACCACAAGGGCTTCACCGGAGCAGCCCGCCTCGCCACCCGTTGAGATCGGCCAGACCGCCGAGTCGGTAGAGGAAACTGCGGCAGAGCCACCCGCCCCAGCAGCCGAACCTATACCGGAACCAACTCCTACGCCACAACCAGCGGGATCGGGACAGCGCGCTCCCGACACGAGCGAAATTCTCGCCAACGCACGTGCCCGCATAGCAGATCGCCGCGTGTCGGGTTACAGTGAGAAAGCCGAACCTGCCGGCGAAGGCGATCAGTTCGCACAATCGGAAATCTCCGAGCAACAAGTAGCCTCGCAAGATGGCGTCACGCCGGACACAGCCGAAGCTCAACAAACCGCTACACGGCCTGAAACGGCGGACTTTAGCAATCTCCCTGAGCCCGCAACCGCAACACCGGGGCAGGACTCGCCGGCGCAACGTGCCGCGCCCGCGCATCCACCTCCGAGTTCCCGTGCGCCGCAGCCACGACCCGCCACGCCATCGCCAGTCGTAGAGCCCCCAGGACCGGGTTGGGCCCCGCCCCCTTCGGGGCCGGCGCCAACGGCAACCGCACCAACACCGCGCGGCGCGCCACCTCCGATACCACCAGGAGTCCCTTCGCGACCACCAGCCTCCGCCCCAGCTGGCCAGTCCGATGCCGCCAGTCATGAACGGCCCGGTGGCGAACAATTCCGGCGCGAGCCACCTTGGGCCGGCCCGCCAGCCGCGCGAAACGCACCTGCACCACATCCCGGCGGAGGACACATCGCCCCGTTACCATCGCCAGAGGAAGTCTTCGGCCATTTTGAGCGGGGGACCGTGCCGCAACAGAGTGCACCACCGCCGCCCTCCGTGCAGCCTTCCGCGCACCCGTCCACGGTTATGCCGGGGCAACTCATCGAGACCATCCCCCGGCGCATGCGGGTCGGCCTCACAGTCCCGGTTGAAGTGCGCATCGCCAAGGCCGACGTCAAAGCAATTTCCGACGGCCTCGATGTCGGTAACACGGCCTTCCGCCACGAAGTTCGGGTGACCAAGGCGATGAGCGTCCGTCTACGCTCTCCGGAAGGCGGCTTTTATATCGAGACGGCTTCACCGGAGACGCAATGGATTGAGAACGCCCTTGGCCTGATGGCTGACGACTACGCCCGTTGGCGCTGGAGCATCACACCAAAACTGCGCGGTAGACGGCGTCTTCAGTTGATTGTTGCGGCGAGAACGATTGGCCCGGGCGGCTTGGCCGCAGAAACTGCGCTGCCTGACCAAATCATCGAGATCAAGGTTTCCGCCAACTATGGTGTGCTTGCCAAACGCGCCGCGGGTTGGACCATTGCTGCGGTAATGGGAGGCCTCCTGGCGCAATTCGGCGCCCAGATCTGGACGGCGCTGGAGCCTTTCATCGAACCGCTGATGCGCCAATAACCCAATCCGACCACTGATTGCTGCGCCACCGGCGAACCGCAAGAAAACTGGCGAGAGGCATCCCAGAATCCAAATGAGACTATTCGCTTCGCCAGGTCTCTGCCGCGACGTCCGAGTTCCCGAACTTGCCGGCTCAGATCTCGAGCACCTGTGCCATGGTCCCACGCAACGCGGAAAGTCCCGTTCCCTTCGTTGACGAGACCGCACGCACCAATGGAAAAGCTGCCGGATGCGTTGCTAGCGCCTTTGCCGTATCAGCCTGCAAGGCTGCGATCTGAGGTTCCTTGATCTTATCGGACTTGGTCAGCACGACCTGATAACTCACTGCCGCAATATCAAGCATCTCCATGATCTCGCTGTCGACGAGTTTGACGCCATGCCTTGAGTCGATCAACAAAAACACCCGCTTCAAGGTCGGACGCCCGCGCAGATAGTCTTTAACGAGCGCTGTCCAAGCATCGACCCTGGTCTTTGGTGCTTTGGCGAAACCATACCCTGGCAGGTCAAAAAGATAGACCGGTGGCGCGATTTCACCGGCAGCCGGAGCGAAAACATTAAGCTCCTGCGTCCGTCCCGGAGTGTTCGATGTTCGGGCGAGCCCATTCTGCCGCAACAGGGCGTTGATCAGACTCGACTTACCGACGTTCGAACGGCCAGCGAAGGCGATCTCGGAACGGTCGGCCTCCGGCAGGTGCTCTAACGCGGCCACGCCTTTGACGAAGTCCCAGCGTCGATGGCAGAGCGCTTCACCTGCGGCGATATTATCGGCTGAAGGTTGAATGTCGTCTTGCATATGGAATCCGGCTCCCAGCAGGCCATCGCCGGGCTATTGGACGAGGACTACTCGACCCCGCCCTATTCGCTTTTTCGTTTGGGTATCAAGTCGCCGACCACCGCAAACGTCTTTTTCAAGTTTTCGATCAGCGGTACGTCAGCACCTTGCCGCTTCATGATCGCATACTGCTGGATCAACGAGAGGATGTTGTTCCAAGCCCAATAGATAACGAGTCCCGCCGGAAACGTCGCCAGCAGGAAGGTGAACATCACTGGCATCCAGTTGAAGATCATCTGCTGGGTAGGATCGGGCTGCGCCGGGTTGAGCTGCATTTGCAGCCACATCGTAATACCCATGATGAGCGGCCACACGCCGATCATAAGGAAGTCGGGCACCGCGAA
>DAOUZE010000462.1 GCA_030665765.1 Filomicrobium sp. | reverse complement strand
TGAAGCTTCCTGCTTCCGCCGCAGCATGGAAGATGCGCAACTTGTCCCAATCCATTTGGTTGCAATCCGCGAAGCCGCATCAAGTGTTAGACGAAATGGATGGGCCTAATTGGCCGCCTCCGACGACTCTTCCAGCGCTGCGACGTAACGTTCTGCCTCCAGCGCAGCCATGCAGCCGAGACCAGCAGCCGTCACTGCCTGCCTGAAGATCTCGTCTGTAACATCGCCGGCGGCGTAAACTCCCGGAATCGAAGTGGCCGTCGAGTCCGGAGCAGTCACAATGTAACCGTTCTCCTTCATCTCAAGCTGCCCCTTGAAGATCTCCGTTGCCGGAGAATGCCCGATGGCAACAAACACCCCATCGGCAGCCCGCTCGCTGATCACACCTGTTTTGACATTCTTGAGGCGAATGCCCGTCACCGACTTTGGATCCGTATCACCAGTGACTTCTTCGACGGAGTGGTCCCAGACAACTTCGATCTTCGGATTCTTGAACAAGCGGTCCTGTAGTATCCGCTCGGCTCGCAATGAGTCTCGCCGATGCACGAGCGTGACACGCTTTGCAAAATTAGTCAGAAAAATCGCCTCTTCGACGGCGGTGTTGCCGCCACCGACGACAACAACTTCCTTGTCCCGATAAAAGAAGCCGTCGCAAGTCGCACATGCGGAAACTCCGAATCCTTTGAATTCGTCCTCCGATGCCAGACCCAGCCAGCGTGCCTGTGCGCCGGTGCAGATGATCAGAACATCGCAAGTATAAGTATCCCCGGACTCACATGACAGCCGGTACGGTCGCACCGAAAGCTCCACGGCGTTGACATGATCGCGCACGATCTCTGTCCCTACATTCTGGGCCTGCGCCTGCATCTGCTCCATCAGCCACGGCCCCTGAATTGGTTCTGCAAAGCCTGGGTAATTCTCGACATCCGTTGTGATTGTCAGCTGCCCGCCAGGTTGATCACCCTGCAAAATAACCGGATTCAGCATCGCCCGCGCCGCGTAGACCGCCGCTGTATAACCGGCAGGACCGGACCCTAGAATCAGGAGTTTAACGTGTCGCGTATTCGCCATGCTTTGCTCTTCCTTCATTTTTTGCATCGGACCGTTGCGGCATATCCGAAATGCTCGTTTTTGCGGCTTAAAGGATCCGTACTGATATAGGCCTTTCGGTTCTTAATATCGAGCCGAGCAAACTGAACAGAGACATTTCGCACATCTTTGTCAGGGTAAAAGAACTTAAGCGTTAGCCCCTTCAAGTAGAAATGACACCACCAAGCGGACCACCGGCGGTGCATAGAGGATCTTGCGATGCCCAACTGCGTCAAAAGGAACGAGCTTCACCTGTGTAATGGCCTTCGCTAATTCCTCAGAATTGTGAAATGGCACCTCGTGGTCGTTATGGGCATGGATCAGAAGTGTCGGGCGGTCGATTATCTTTAGGAATCGATCGCCGCGAAAATCCCCAATGGGCTGATGCGCGACGCGCTCCAAATGTAGTTCGAACTGCCGTCGCCCCGCCGAAGAAATACCCAGTCTCTGCGCAAAACGCCCCGTCACTTCGGAGAATTTGTTCGGCGCGGCGATGAGACAATACCGCAAAAAACCCACCGGATGCGGCAACGGCCGCTCCCCCGCCCCCGCCATTAGCGCAGCAAGAGCACCCATCGAGTGCGCGACCACTCCCTCAAAAGGACCCAGACGGTCGGCAACCTCAACAAGCGAATGTGCGCATTCGACAAGCTTCGTCTGCTCGCCCCGGCTCCGACCATGCGCCGGAAAATCCGACAAGATAACACGGAAGCCGCGGCGCCGAAGCGGCTCTGCGAGCGCCATCATGAACGAGGCCTCGCTCGTCCACCCGTGCACGATCAGGATACTGCCCCGCACAGTTTGATTGTCAGGCAGTAACTCATAGGTCGCCACCTCGCCCACGTTCGTTGAAATACGTTGAAACATTGCATGGCGGACATGGTAGCGCGCCCGATTGACGAGGACCGAATGGTCACTGGTCCGGTAGTCGGAAAACCGCGGAATGCAGAACTGCCGGAAAGCCAAGTCTCCTGCTAGAGTCGGCGCAATCTGGCTGAGTTTACGATAATCGATATCGGGTGCTGCAGCACCAAGCCCAATGTAATTACCAGACCGAGTCGAGGCCCTGCCACCCGGCAAGCCGGAAAACAAAGGACAAACCCTGTCCATTTCAGATCAACCTCAAAGACTTCAGACTGGCGTGTCCTTCGCACCCGATAATGATGTGATCGTGAATCGACACACCGAGCGGCTTGGCCGCGTCAATAATCAATTTCGTCATATCAACATCCGCACGCGAGGGTGAAAGATCACTGGAAGGGTGATTGTGCACCAAATTGATCACCGTCGCTGATAACTCCAGCGTTCGCTTCACAACTTCACGTTTATAAACCGGTGTGTGGTCGACGGTACCCTCACCATGCACTTCATCGGCGATCAATCGGTTTTTCTTGTCGAGGAATAGTATCCTGGACAGCTCGTGGTGCTCGTAGGCCTGCGCCGGACGCACATAATCTAGAACCTGAGACCACGACGAAAGCGCCGGCCGCTCCATGATGTCCGACTTGGCGAGCCGCAACGCCGA
>DAOUZE010000226.1 GCA_030665765.1 Filomicrobium sp. | reverse complement strand
CAATGACCGCATCTAATAAATTTTTGACGGCATCGACATTGCCGCCGCAGTAGATATCCCAGTCTGCCCAGTCAGTCGATGTCGCAGCACAATGGTAGACGACGTCCACGCCTTTAACTGCCGCCTTGATAGAATCCTTATCTGTTAGATCACCAATGACACTTTCAATATTTTTTGAATCAAACAGATCCTTGTCACTGGCTTTGCGAATCAATGCCCGTACAGGTTCATTGTTTTGAGCAAGTACGTTGGCGAGAGAGTGACCTAATAAGCCACTTGCGCCTGTAACCAGTGACACCATTAGCTGCTTTCCAGCACCTGATCGCTTGAGTTAGCAAAATTCGCAATCACATCAACCGTCTTTTCAATCTGAGCATCACTGTCCTCAGATGTTATCAAAAATCGCACTCTGGACTCATTATCTGGGACCGCTGGATTTAAAACCGCTTCGCTAGCAATGCCTTCTTGGTACAGATATTCAGACATTTTCAAACTGCTGTAAAGACCATATCTCGCCTCTTAGCGCGCAACGACGGCAACTGACGCCCGCTCGATCAGCGACTGCCGCTTGGCGACATTCACGACTTCCTCGGCCACAATCCTCACGGTGTTGCGGATTTGATCGGGCGTATGCTTGGAGGTGATGAAGAAACGCAGGCGCGCCGCCTTCATGGGCACCGCGGGGTGAATGATCGGCAGGGCGTTGATGCCACGCTCCAACAGCCGGTCCGCCAAACGCACCGCACGCACCGGATCGCCAACCATCACTGGCACCACTGACAGTCCTGCACTGGTCATCGTGTCGAGGCCCGCCTTTTTGGCCTCCTCCACAAACAGATGACCATTGGCCTGCACCTTAGCAACCCGCTTCGGGTCACCTTTGAGGATTCTGAGTGATGCAAGAGCGGCGGCAGTCGCCGGAGGCGACAAGCCGACGGAATACACAAAACCTGGCGCCTGGTATTTCAGAATCTCAATGAGATCCTCGCTCCCGCAGATATAACCACCACAGCTGCCCAGTGTCTTGCTCAGCGTACCCATCCATATGTCGACCTCGCGCGGATCGAGGCCGAAGTGCTCGAACGAGCCGCGGCCGGTCTTGCCCATGACGCCCAGCGAATGGGCCTCGTCCAACATCAGCCAGCAACCGAAGTGCTTTTTGATCTCAACCAGTCGGCGCAGGTCCGGAAAGTCGCCGTCCATCGAATAGAGACCTTCCGCGACGATGAGCGCGTTCTTGTGCTTGCCACGATGCTCCCGCAGCACCTCCACGAGGTGGTCCAGGTTGTTGTGGCGGAAGTTAACCGTGGTCGCACCCGACAGCTTGGCCCCAACAATCGCGCTATTATGCATCAACTCGTCCTGCACGATCAGGTCTCCGGGACCCATCAACATGCCGATGGTCGACACGTTGGTGGCGTGACCACTCACGAAGGTGAGGCAGGCATCGGAGCCATAAAAGTCGGCCAGCTCCTGCTCCAGCTCGCGGTGCAACATGCGCTCGCCCGCGACCAACCGGCTGGCCGAAACCGACGTCCCGCCCTCGTCGATCGCCGCCTTAGCGGCCTCAGCGACGGCCGGCTCCTGGTTGAGCCCCAGGTAATCATACGAAGCGAAGTTCACAAGCTCCCGGCCTTCGTGCAAGGCGGTGGCCCCGAGGCGTCCATCATGAACCCGATAGAACGGGTTCTTCAGCGCGAACATGCTTTGCAGGGTGCGATGCTTGTTCATCGTCTGGAAGATATGCAAATCACCAAATGGAATCGCCGGCTTGTATGTCGGCTCCGTCTCCGCAGACTGCATTGTGCCGAGCGCCCTTGCCAGCGACCGCGCAGCTCCCGTCACACCTCCAGGCGCGCGTTCAACCGCGTCGTACCAAGAGCCCTTTCGCGATCCCACATCTTGGCTGGTCATATGGTACCTCTCGTTGCGTAGAATACTCATCGTTTTCATTTTCAGGTTCCTTAGTTGACATAAGGGCGTGGGTATTCGGCGGGCTGCATGGCCCCTCGCTGATCTTGCCGATAAACCAAATCCAACGTCCGCTCGCAGTTTCCCGCGGCACAAAGTAGGCGGAGGTATTGAAAGGTGACAGCGCTTCATAAGATCTCGGCAACGAAGCACGGTGACAGGTTGCCAACTGCTCGACCCGCCCAGCCGGCCAGTGCCACCGGACACGCCTTTGCCGTCGCTGATGCGCTGGCTGAAGTGCAGCCGCTGCAGATCCAAGAGAGTGGATATCAAACCACAGCCCTAATCGGGCGAAGGTGGTCAGCTGTCGATTGAGCTATTCAAGTATATAAAAACCGCATCGTATTCTTTGCCGTCGAGGCATGAGCATCGGCATTCATTGGAACCGGAATGCGTATGCGACTGGCTCACGCAAGCCATCTGAGTCGAGCAAGAACCGAAACGTCAAAATTGAACCGGCGCCGAGAAGCTCAGCCGGAATATCATTCGCTTTCAAGGCAGCCACCCGACGAGCGCGAACCGGGTCAATAGAATTTTCACAGCCGATTGCTCGGATTACGGGCGCCGCGCCCAAAGCTCGCCGAACTTCATGAAATGATAATCAAAGAACGGTTTGCGGACCTCAACCTCGAAGCCCTGCGCTTCCATCAACTCGACCAACTCATTATGCCGTTGGCCGGGTTGTAATTCGTGGAACTCCATCGCTATCTTCTGGATGCGGCCCCAATGCTCGTCGGAAAGGGTCCGAAGAATTTCGTACTCGCCGCCCTCGCAATCGACCTTCAGATAGTCGACCGTCTTCAAGTCGAACTCGTCTATGATCGTGCCCAGAGAGATACAAGGCGCCCGGACCTGCACTGGCTCAAGCTGTTGCTGTAAGAGCAGCAATCTGACAAGCAACCGGGTTGTCCAGGCCGGTCGTGCACCGACCTGGTGAGTGAGAATGTTGAATGAAGGATAATCAAGAAACTCCAAAACCTCGCCGTCGGGACCAATGGCGGCGTTGAGCACCACTACGTTCTCAAGCTTGTTCAGCCGAACGTTCAGGTCGAGACAACCTACGACGCCCATCGGTTCGATCGCCACTACCCGGCCCTCGGGAGCCTGAGGGGCGGCCCACATCGAAAACATGCCCATGTTCGCACCAATGTCGATGATCGTGTCGTTGGGCCGAATCTCAAATCCATCTCGGTGGTAGCGGCGGTTGCGAAAGATCTCCCTCTCTAAGAAACGTGCTGCTTTGAGCATCTCTCGCTTGGGCACGTGGAAGGTTAGTGAATCGGATAGCGAAATCTTATGCCCGGATAACCCACCGACTTCACGGCTCAGTGCACCCAGGTCGTCCGCATAGGGCGAGCTGGGTGCAAACTTTTTGATCGCCTCGGAAACTTCATGGTTAGCCATACCGTCCTCCTCTGGGGACACTTCGCGCGTCGGCAATTGACCATCTTGTGTTGGATTTCTTCCGCGTACTCGACTACGTCCACGACGCTGGGAAAATCAGCACGGAAGCCTTTGCGGCTCTTTCGCCTCAACGATTGCATTCTGAAGGTCGAAAGTCGCTAATTCAGAGCTTGTGTCCCGATGTCGATGTTCTAAATGGCAGTTTCTCTAACGCCGGCATGAGAGTGCTCTTCGTGCGGTTGGGCCGGTATCGCGGACGAACTAAAGCGCGAAACCGTGCCCAGCAGCCTACTGCCGAGTTCTCGCGCGAACTCTTTCGCCATGGCGATGCCTTCGTCTGAAACACCAAACTTGTATATCTTGAAGCCCCAGAAACGGCCAAGATCGGCATCGTTTTTTAGATAGCTGATGAACGACAGCTCCGACCGAATGTAGCCTCCATCGAAACAGAAGGCCGCCCCATCAACAAATGTTCCGCCTTGTTTCTGAGCCATCTTTTTGACCTGACGCAGATTGTGCCACCAGATCGCGCGGCAAACGGCGAAGACCGCGAAACGCTTGTTTTCCAGCAGTTGCCTTGCCCCTGGTGATTCCAAAAAGGATACAATCGGCATCGCCGGATAGAACCACCATGTCGGCGAACCAATGCAAATCAGATCGTAGTCGCGCTTGAGGACTTCTTCAGGCACGCGGATCGCGCCAGTCTTTCCCCGCAATTGTGCCGGCAGCAAGCTCATTATCGTTCGCAGCAACTTTGGCTTGTCCGGAAGCTCCAAGCGATACCGTTGATCGATAAATTCGATGGTGCATTCCTCGACATCACAGTCCAATTCACCGAGCACCTCCGACATCGCTTCGGCAACGCGGCGGGTTTGGTTGGTGAATGTATAGTATAGGATCAGCACTCGTGGCTTCATTGTCTTTCACCTGGGTTGCTTGTTCAGCTTTGGTTTCGGGGCCGCTATCGCGGATACAGACTTGATAGGCTCGATAGTCAGTTCGCCGTTGCACCAGGTGCACGCAAACTCCTCAGGCGAATTCAGGAAGTCCATAAGGTCGGGCAGCATCGGATGTCCTCCGTCTCTAGCGCGCCAATTGCGATATGTTGTGACTGCAATGACGTTAAGCATGTCGACGCTTCCGGGCTGTCCCCTAGGGAACACCGTCTGGCGGCGGGACTAGCTGCGCAGGCGTTCGGCCAGCATCAGCTAACGGCCAAAGGCTTATTCAAGCCCTGTATCGCCATGAATCTTGCGCCACTATTGCCCAGCGGTCGGGCAAGAATTGATTTTAGAGCCTGACGAGCATGTCTGCGCCCGGCTGTGCCATGATCAACGCGGCATCGTGGCGGGCAGAACCATGGCGATAGACCATCAGTTGGAACTGGAAGTCTTGCTGCCTCAACGCGGGCTGGTATCGCCAAGCGCAAGCCAGAGCGGATCAGGGCTCTAGCGCGAGCGCCTGCTCTCGGCATTATACTGCAGCGCGGCCTGAAGCGCTCGCACTTCACCGTGAGGTACACTCGAAGAACTCATCTGGGCGTGATCAGTCGGAGACGGACGCAGCCAGACGGACGAAGCCCGCGTGCTGATCAGAAACGTTCGCGAAGTGCTTTTGCTCAGACATAGCCATGCGCAAATGGTGCCAGGGAGATTTCGGATCTCCCTCAGCAGGCCCGGAGCGTCCTGAACGGTACCCTCAACGTCCACAACGACATAGCCGATGTCGCTGTCAGTCTGGCAGTACTGTGCGGCGACGTTGGTACCGTGCTGGGAGAACACGTCGTTGAGCCGGCCAAGCCCTCCGGGTTCGTTTCGGTGGACTTGGATAAAGCGAATGCCTGATGATCTAGTTGGCAAGAGTACCTGCGGGAAATTGACCGCGCCGGTGGTTGACCCATTGTCAGAGTAGTCAACGAACTTGCGGGCGACCTCAGATCCGATCCGCTCCTGCGCCTCTTCCGTCGAGCCGCCGATGTGCGGGCTCAAGATGACATTGTCGAGGCCTTGCAGCGGGCTTACGAACTTGTCCGCATTGGAGGAGGGCTCTACGGGAAAAACGTCAACGGCGGCACCTTTTAAATGCTTGTCCCGGAGCGCTGCCGCTACCGCGTTAAGGTCGACGACGGTGCCGCGCGAGTTGTTGATGAAGCATGCGCCGGGTTTCATGAGGCGAACCTCACGCTCCCCGATGATGTTGAACGTCTCCGCTGTCTCAGGCACGTGCAAACTGATGACGTCACTGCGCGCTAGCAAATCCTCGAGATCTGAGGCCGCTTCGGTATTGCCGTGGCGCAGCTTGTCGACGCGATCGTGATACAACACTCGCATGCCCATCGCTTCTGCGAGAACTGCGAGCTGGCTGCCAATATTGCCATACCCGATGATACCCAGCGTCTTACCGCGCACTTCGTGGCAACCGACCGCCGACTTGTTCCAGCCACCGTGGTGCGCGGAGACGGATCTCGGAAACACGCCCCGCAGCAGCATCACGATCTCGGCGATGGTAAGCTCGGCGACGCTACGCGTATTAGAGAAGGGCGCGTTGAAGACGGGAACACCCTTGCGCTGAGCCGCAGTCAGGTCCACCTGGTTGGTCCCGACCGAGAAACACCCGACCGCGATGAGGCTGTCGGCTTCGCCTATGACCTCCTCCGTGAGCTGGGTGCGAGAACGAATACCGAGCAAATGGACGCCCGCAAGCGCCTT
>DAOUZE010000319.1 GCA_030665765.1 Filomicrobium sp. | reverse complement strand
GCTCAACACGGGATTGTGCTGCGTGGGTAACGTCGGATCGCCAGAGCGCTTCGACTACTCGGTTCTCGGCGACGTGGTCAATGTCGCCTCTCGACTGGAGCAACTGACGAAGACCTATGGCATCGGCATTATCGTCGGGGAGCCAACTGCGAAGGCCGCCTTGGGCCTGGCTTTCCTGGAGATCGACCGCGTCGTTCCGCGTGGCAAAACCCGTGCACAAGCGATCTACGCATTGCTCGGCGACGAGACCCTGGATCGGGATCCGCAGTTTCAGCTGCTAAAGCCTCTTTTTTCGAAGCTCCGCTGGGCGTTAGAGAAACAAGAGTACAACGATGCCGAGACGGCATTGGAGGCTTGCCGGCGTATTGGGCTGCCGGCTGCCGAGCCACTTCTGGCGTGTTTTTCCGACCGGCTTCGGTCATTGCAGGCGGGCGAATAAAAGGAATGGCCCGGAGTCTACTCCAGGCCGGCTGAAGCAATGATTAGCTTATGCTCATAATTAGTATCTATTGGAGTAGTGCTTGCCGCCACCACCGTGGTGTTTCTTTTTCTTAAACCCTTTGGCGAGACCGATTCCAATTCCGATAGCTATCGCGGCCGCTGCAGCATTGGAAGCGTCGGAGTTGCGTTTTGGCCGACGGCGCTTCTTAACGACCCGCCTCTTCTTATTCCTTGCCGTGACGGTACGCTTGCGCTTATAGGTTTTCTTTTTTGTGACTTTTTTCTTTGACTTGCTCTTTCCTCTGGACTTTTTGACTTTCTTCTTTTTTGCCTTTTTTGGTTTTGATTTCTTTTTTGGAGGCTCCGGATCAAGCACCGCTTGGCGGGACAACGGTGGATTGGGATTAATGCTCGGCGGGGTAACCATGAACGGGAACGCTACCGCAAAACCAATCGCTTCATTGCCGGGCAGCAATGCCCAGCGCATCGGATCACTAACCTCGCCGTCCGGGGCAACACGAAGGATACGGCCAGGGCGCGACAGCTCCTTGCAGTTTCCGCGGTCATTACAGGCGGTGATGCCGCCTTCGAGCAGCAGCAACCAGACCGTATCATCGCCAGCAACGAAGACGTCGAAGATAGTGCCGCGCACTGTGATTGCAGCACCGGGGGTTCTGATCCGGTAGGATGTTTTAGTGGCTAAACCGGTAATGAAGCGGAAAGCGCCCTTGACGAGATTGACGACAATGTCGCCCTTTGAGCTATTGCCGTTGTATACAAATTTATCGAGGAGAAGCCGCGAACCTGGGCCCAGCGCCAATTTGGTTTCGTCGGCAAATTCCAGTTCCCCAATTGATTGGGGACCCACCGCAATCAGCTCGTCCTGATGTACCTCGTCGCCGGAGGTCAAATCTCGGCGATCTCGCTCGAACTCAGCTCTCACCTCATTGACGACTTGGACCGCTGACCCAATACGCTCGGTGGGAGCAGCTTGGGTATTAATCGGCGCGGTGATGAACACCGCAACAATTGCAAGCATCGCCGTGTGTTTCATAATGTTTCCTCGGCAGTTGCAAATGGGGAATTCGCAGTTCGTTCCAGCATCGATCCATTTCCAATAATTGGCTTGGAACTCGATCATGGCACGCTGCGGTGCAGAAAGTTTAATGATGCCGCGACGCGCAAGCTGTTCCCAAGGTGACAGCTTATTTTTTCTTTTGGAGCGTATCAGGTTGGATCGTTTAGTTAATTTGTGCGGCACGATTTTTGACGCTCGTCGGCCACTTGTTTGAACCAGACGTGGGCGTGAATTGCTGTTGATTAGGGGGGCGCTGAAGGGCAGCTGAACTTTGGAGCCTATCCACTTGGGGTTGTTGCAGACCCCTCACCATGAATTCGTGGGTCGTTTGAGCTTTCTTTTACCACCTGTTGCCCAGGTAACAGGCAGGGCGGAGCAATTGAAGCATTGTGATCTCAACGACGGGCGAAAACGCCCACAAACAGAAACAAACTCTTGGTGGAGATAGTACAATGTTCAAGTTCCTCTCAGTCAGCCTGATCAGCGCCACGGTTGCCCTTGCCGCCATCCCGCACCAAGCTAACGCTGGTGGCCGCGGCATCGCCCTGGGCGTCGGACTTGGACTTGGCGCCGCCGCTTTGATGCACAGCGCTCACAAATCGCGCCGAGCCTCACAAAGACGCGCCATAGCCCGTCGCCGAGCCGCTCAGAGGCACGCCGCTGCCCGCCGCAAGGCCCTAGCCCGCAAACAGCAAGCTGCTTATGCTCGCAAGGCGGCAATCGCTAAGAAGAAGAGGCAAGCCCGCGTTGCTGCTATTGCTGCAAAGAAGCGTAAGGCGGCCAAACGGGCCGCAATCGCCAAGCAGCGTCAGCTGGCTCGTCAGGCCGAAGAAACCCGTCAGAACGAACAGGAATTTGTTGCCATCGTCGAACTGCCCGGCAAAAAACCGGCGACCAAAACGTTCAATGTCGCCGAAGCCGACATCGCAGAAGATGATTATGAACTGGATACCTACTCTACGTCTTACGAGCCGGTTCAGAAACTCGACTGCAAGCGGTTCATCCCAAGTGCTGGTCTAACCATCACGGTGCCATGCGGCAATTAACGCGGCCAGTTCAAATCAAGTCGCGGAACAGGTAGCGGGTGGCGGCAGTGTCTCCACCCGCTACCTGTTTTTGTATCCGAGCTATTTCAATTTGTGGGGCTAGTGGTCCCGATCCGCCTAGCATCCAGGATCGCATGTTTTGCATCAGTGCACAGGACGCCGAGCCGGAACCACTTAAACCATCGTCTCCGTTTGCGAAGTGAAGCCCAAGCGGTGCTGCAAGAGGCGAGGTTATCTCCTAAGCTGCAAACGTCATGATTTACAGAAGCTCGATTGAATCCGGACCTAGCGTGGGTAGGCCGACGCAACTGGCGACAAGCGACCATGCAAATGCTCGCCGGAGATGGGCTGCCAGCCGCCAGCTGATTGATCCCAGTCATGCAATCCCTAACCGCAGCGATGGTTTCTCTGCGGTTAGGGATTGCACGCTATTCTGATCGTGGTTTGTTTCGCACTGACGGGCAGCCTGGATCGGCCTCAAGCGATCTCTCCGCGTGGATCGGGACCGTACTTATTCGGACCCTTTTGACCCTCAAAAATCCCAAGATCGATCAGCCACCAAATGAACCCGGCAATGGGTATCAACGTGATCAATATCCACCAGCCGGATTTGCCTCTGTCATGAGCACGCTTGATGGAACCTGCCAGGTAGATCCAGCCGGCGGGCATGGCCCCAAGCAGGTAGGTCCAAAACGCGGTTAGTTGAAGACCGGGATCGCGTCATCGGGCGGCAGCTGGTCGAGTGGAATTGGAGTGCCATCCGGAGAGAGAAAGCTCATCACCGGTCCGTAGTTGGCTTCAGCAAAGACGAAGGCTGCGACAGACAGGACAATGCTGACGATCGCTGTCAACCAAAGACCACCTCGGCCCGTTCGTCCGAAGAATGAGAAAAGCAGGTTCAATGGTTATCTCCAGTCTGACTCTGAGCGCGGATCGCATTGCGTGCCGTACTGCGCGAAAGTAATTTCGCCAGCCCTTACAGCCAGTGCACTAGATCCGCCAGCATCTTCAGACCTCTGCTTTATGTCACAAGCGGGTCCGTCGTCAGGAGAACTCCATGATGACGTCGTCGACGGCAAGGCTGTCGCCAGCATCGGCGTTGATTTTGGAGACCGTTCCATCCCGCTCGGCACGCAGAATGTTCTCCATCTTCATAGCTTCAACAACCGCCAGCGGATCACCGGCCTTGACCTCTTCGCCGACACCGACGTTGATCGCCTTGACCAGGCCCGGCATCGGGCACAGCAGGATTTTGGATGTATCGGCGGCTTCGCGCACTGGCATATAGTCGACTAATTCCGCTTCGCGTCGGGTATAGACGCGGGCTGGAACATGAATACCCCGGTAGGCGAGATCATAGCCGTTGAGTATCGGGCGCACCTGTACCGAGACGTCTTTATTACGAACCACCCCTGACCAGATCGCATCGCCGGGCCACCACCTCGCGGCAAGTTCCAATGTATCGACGACGTTATCCTCGGCATCGAGAAGCTTGACGTTGACGGGGCCACCCAGGGTCCCTTCGACAAATACTGCTTGTTTCGTGTCTCCGAGCGCAACGACACGTTGGCTGGCGAAGTGCACGGGGCTACCGTCCATCTGGTCAGTGATTTCCCGGCGCCGCGCATTGTTGAGATGGTCGATCGCGGCGGCGACCGCCGCCATGACTTTAAGTTCCTCACCTT
>DAOUZE010000265.1 GCA_030665765.1 Filomicrobium sp. | reverse complement strand
TCGAGACCTTCGCAGGCCCACTCGTATTCTCCAGGCTTGATCGGCGTAAAGAAGAGTTCGGCTGAACCTTCGCGCTCGAACTCGATCTCGTAGACCGCCTGCAACTTGAGCTCAACCTTGTTGATCTCGATTTTACGGAACCAGACGTTTTTAAAGAACTCTGGCGCCACAAATGCGCATTCCTTGGCACCTGTCGCCTTCAGCCACAATCGGTATCCCTTGCCTGTTTCCAAATCATACTTGTGATCGGAAACGCCGTAGCCGGCGGCGCCGAGACCGAGCTCTAGATCTGGCAGCCGCTTGGTGCGTTGAACAAGGAAACCTTCAGCGAACACAGCGCTTGCTGCCAGTACGGTTATCGCGATCGTTAGTGCGGCGGTTAGCTTCATGGGCGTTTTCCACTCCGTCGGTGGCTTTGTTCGTTGACAGGTCAGCCGGCTAGTGGTTGGCAATGACGATACCCCAGGGGTAGCGGCCAACCGTGATCGACTTAAATGCCCGTTTCTTTTTCACATCGACAACGGTAACGTCATTCGACGTCCCATTCGTCGTGAGGATAAGTTTCTCGTCGGGGGTGAAAGCAAGGTTCCAAACCCGCTGCCCAACCAAAATGTACTTTTCGACCTTGAAGGTTTTGGCGTCGATGACAGCAATGCGGTTTGCTGGACCCAGCGCGACAAATGCCTTGGTGCCCGCCTTGTTGATGCGGATCCCAACCGGCTGAATCGCGTCCGCGTTAATGCCAGGGATTTCGAAGCTGATCTTGTGAATCGGCACCTTCTTGTCGGCGTCGATGATGGTTACGGTGCCTCCTATTTCAGCGGATACCCAGAGCTGCTTGCCATCGGAAGTGAATTGAGCGACGCGAGGGCGATTGTCGACGAGGATGTTGGCGACCGTCTCGTTGGTCTTGGTGTCGATGAAGTGGGCCATATTGGTCGTCTCGGACGTGTTGACGACGTAGCGGCCATCCGGGCTAACACCCATACCCTCCGGTTCAACGCCGACCGGCACTTCGGCGATTATCCTGCCGGTGTCGATGTTGACGACCGTGACGATGTTATCGTCCTCGTTGGCGATGTAGAGCGGGTTGCCAGATGGGTGGAGAGCGAAAAGTTCCGGGTCGGGTCCTGAGGGTAGGTTCTTGATAAACTCATAGGTCTTTGCGTCGTAGACTTCGATGCGGTTGTCGTCGCTGGTGCAAATGAGCAGCCAAGTATCGTCCTTGGCCAGCAAGATGCCGCGCGGCCGCTGCCCAACCTTAATTGTGTGAATGACCTTCATCGACTTGGTGTCGATGACACTGATTGTGTTGTCCTTTTCGTTTGACACGAAGGCTTTGAATGCGTGAGCGGGAAGCGTTGCGGTGATAAGAGCAAAGCTCACAAACAGGCAGGTAAGGGCATTTTGGCAGACGGCTTTCACAGTGCGCAGTCCTTGGTTGCGTTTCCTTCAGCGGGACCTGGCTCGCAAGGGCGAATTCCAGGACGTGTCGTTGGCAGCTAGTTAAAGGCAGTGCATTCGGTTTCCGGTTGGTCGATCCCGAGAGTGTCGAGAACCGTGATCCGGTGCAAGAAACCTGGCTGCGGAGAGACTGTGACATGGAGCTTGGGTGTTGCCATGAAGATCGGCTGACGAAGCTGAGCGTTCCAAGGTCGGTATGTCAACTTCTGCCCCTTGAAGGCTGCAAGTTCGAAGTTGTCTGACAACATATACTCGATCAGCGTTTTGGGATCACCACTCCCGGTCCTCGTCGCCGCCTCGCCGATGGAGCGGACCGCCATCCATGCAGCATAGTCGAGCGGTTTCATGTGGCGGCCCGCTTTACGATTGAAGCGGTTTTGAAACTGACTTGCGCCCCAGAGTTCAGAAGCTGGATGCCAGGTCGTTGCATAAAGCCCGTGCGTTCCAGCAACAGGCCGCGCATTCCAAGTCCGATAGGCAAAATAATCGCCGAACTGATGCGCCTCGTCGGCAACGAGCAACACATCATACTCCGGCAGTCCCTGCGTGAACGTCGGAATCTGCTTTTGCACTTGCTCGTACCCGCCATCGGTCCGGTGGCTGCCTGGCTGGTACTCAAACTGCTTTTCGGCCAGCAACTTCAAACCGAAACGCTTGAGCGAGCGCTTCAAGGATTTCGCGTAAAGCTTATCTTCGGGCTGCGGTCCGCTCACCAGGACGATCTTGCGCCACTGTTTCCAGGCCAGATATTGAGCCAAGGAATCGGTAAGCATCGCGTATGAGGCCGCGGTGTGCTTGACATTGGTACGGCACTCACTCTCACGAAGGTTTTGATCGGGAGCTCCGGCGTTAAAGAGAACGGCGGGAAGGTCTTTCAAGGCATCAGAAAGGGCCAACAAGGTCTCGGCGCTGACATCTACGACGAAGAAGCCGACGCCAGCCTTCGCCTTCGCAACGACGCCTTCTATTAGCTCATCGCGTTTCGGGCTGGAAATCATTTCCACGGAGAAATCCTGCTTAAGGAAGCGCCCGGTTGTATTGTTATCGTCGATCGCCAGTTCGGCGCCGGCGATCCCCTCGTTATCAGGGGGGTAATCCAAAAGGGAAAGCGGTGGCAGCCGCTTGCGTTGTTCCTTGACATAGACGATCGGGATCGAGATGACGTCCGTGCCCTTCTCCGCCGGCGCTGCGCGAGCGATGGTATGGCCCGCAAAAAGTGCATAGGAAGTGAAGGCGAACGTGAGCACCATCGCGATCAATTCTCGCAGCCGCCTTAGCGACAACGGACACCCGGACTGCTTCGCCCTATTCATGCTGAAACGCGTCTCCTCGCAAACCATTTTTTGAACTGGAAACTAGTGACATTTCTCAGCTAGGCAAGTCTAAGTATGGGAAATGGTCCGATCAAGTGGAAGGGTACTCACCACCTGTTTAGGCAAATATTTCTTATGACGACTTTCTGTACAATTGATGGCCAAAGCGCATTTGAAGGCCTTTCTACTCGTGACTTGGCCTCATACCTTTAATAAATGGAGAAGCAAGAGCGTGGCGACATGAAAAAGATCGGGAACAACCGGCATCCGGCTCCAGGAAATACTGCCGTGAGAAATGAGGTTAGAATGCTCTACAGGTCTGCTTTTGCCTTACTCCTAATGGTCTTACCGTTCGGCGCGGCGCAGTCGGCGCAGCGAGCCGCCGTGCTGCCGTTCGAACTTCGCGTCGAGTTGCAGATGGACGGATTGAGCCTCTACGGCTTACCACCAAAGCCGAAAAAATCGGAGACAGAACGCCTTAAATTGGCGCGTGCTGAGCTCATCAAAATGCTCGAAGACCGAGGCGCCTACGAGATCGTTGACCTTTCCGAACATGCATCTGATATCCGCCGTGCGTCTCCTTTTGATCGCTGCGATGGCTGCGAGGTGGAATTTGGCAAGCGCGTTAACGCGGACGTCACCGTGCTTGGAGTTATTCAGAAGTCGTCGGAAATGTTGCTCAACGTCGCAATCTATGTTCGTGATGTGAAAACCGGCGAGCTTTTGAAGTCCATGCTCGTTAGCATTATGCAGAATGACGATACTGGGTGGCTCCGCGCCGTTCGCTATCTTGTCAAGAACCGACTCGCACCAGAGAGTGGGCCCAAGTGAGCATCACAGTTTTGAACCCGAACCGCCGCGACTTATTGGCCGCCGGTCTTGCCGGCGCGGCAGTACTTGCGCTGCCTCGATCATCAATGGGAGTCGGTAGCCTGCGCGTTGGTTCGCTGAAGTTCGGTTCGCTGGGCTGGCTATTGGAGACTGTCATCGCGGAAGGCCTAGACAAGTCGCACGGGTTCAAGCTCGACCTCGTCGATATGGCGTCGACGGGAGCCGCGAAAATCGGGTTACTGTCGGGGGACTCCGACGTCATCGTCAGTGACTGGCCCTGGGCCATGCGACAGCGCTCGGAGGGTGAGGCGGTGCACTTCGCACCCTATTCCTCGGCGCTAGGCGCGGTGATGGTCGCCCCGGATAGCCCAATCAAATCCGTCACCGACTTGGAGGGTAAGCGTCTCGGCATTGCTGGTACGGCGCTCGACAAGAGCTGGCTGCTACTCAGGGCCTATGCGCGCAAGCAAACCGGCCGGGACCTTGCGGATGAGGTTTCACCCGTGTTCGGCGCCGCCCCGCTCATCGCGGAACAAATTCGCCAAGGCCGTGTCGATGCTGCGTTGAATTTCTGGACATTCTCGGCACGTCTGCAAGGCTCCGGTTATCGAGAGCTGATTTCGATGGCCGACATTCTTTCCGGGCTTGGCATTACACCCGTACCGTCGCTCGTCGGCTTTATTTGGGATGAGAAAAAGACGGCTAGCAAAAAGCAAGAAATCAGCATGTTTCTCTCGGCGATCCGCGCAGCCAACGCAGTGCTTGCGAAGTCCGACGACGCCTGGGCACGGTTAAAGTCACGCATGCGCGTCAAATCCGACGCGGAATTCGATGCGCTAAAAGCCTACTATCGCTCCGGTATTCCAGAAGAATGGACGTCGGCGCAAACAGCTTCGGCCGAGAAACTCTTCGGTTTACTCGTCGAGCTTGGCGAAAAGACAGTTGTAGGCAGCAACACGAGATTTGATCCGGCACTCTTCCATGGCGCTTGAAAACAATACGGTTGGGACGGGACGTGTCGGCCGCGGCGTCGTCGGCAGCGTACTAGTCGGCCGCCTCGGCTGGACGCTGATTTCGTTTCTGTCGCTGCTGGTCTTGTGGGCGATCGTGGCTGCGGTTTTGCAGAGCCGCCTGTTTCCGGGGCCGATGGAAGTTGGAGAAAAGTTTGCCTCCGAGGCGGCAACTGGCGAACTTGGCTATCATGTCGGTGTGACGCTGGCGCGAGTGGCAGTGTCGTTCTTCCTGGCCATGTTCATTGGCTGCGCCATCGGCATCGCACTTGGCTGCGCCAAGGGTGCTGATCAGTTTTTCGACACCTGGCTCATCTTCTTCCTCAACTTGCCGGCGTTGGTGACGATTATACTTTGTTATGTGTGGTTTGGGTTGACGGAAGTTGCGGCCATTCTGGCTGTGGCGATCAACAAGATTCCCAACGTCGCCGTGACCGTGCGCGAAGGTGCCCGCAGTCTTTCACGCGACCTTGCCGAGATGGCCACGATCTATCGTTTCGGCACCTGGAAGACGCTACGCCATGTGACGATACCTCAGCTGGCGCCGTTCTTCGCCGCGGCGGCGCGAGGCGGGCTGGCGCTCGTTTGGAAGATCGTACTTGTGGTGGAACTTCTGGGGCGCCCCAACGGCGTCGGCCACCAGCTACATATTGCAT
>DAOUZE010000103.1 GCA_030665765.1 Filomicrobium sp. | reverse complement strand
TTCAGCGGTTACGAGAATAAAAAAAAGCCCCCAGGACGGTGATCCGAGGGGCAGGATTGGGTAATTTTTAGCCACAGGCGAGCCGATTAAGCCGCAGCCACGACCTGCAGTAAACAGCCCGCGCAACCTCATGCACAGCTTAAGATCACTACTATTATAGGTGAATGGAGACATTGGCCCTCGGGCACAAATGTCACTGTGCTACGCGCCGGGCTGCCCGCCTGCTGGCAGCGCACTCAAAGGAAGCACCAGACGGATCCGAAATATTCTGATGGTCCCCTCCGTAGCAAGCTCAAGCCAAGTTCGTCGCCTTACAACTGGATTGGCTAAACTCATTGATTGTGCTTGATGAATACAGGCGTGAATCACTTTGCGTGGTTGTCGCGACCAAGAACGCTTAATGCCCATTATCCCTTGCTATTGGAGCATGAAAAACTGAAATATCTGCGTTCCAACAACGGCTCTGCTTTCATCGCTGAGACTTAGCAGGATCGGCTTGGGCGGGTCGATATCAAAACAATCCAGATCTTCCCGGGTTCTGCGTGAGTGAATGGATACACCGAGCGACAAATTAGACCGCTGCGACACTAGGTTCTAAAAGCCGAATAGTTTTACAGCCTTGACGAAGCGCAACTGGTCATCTGTCGGTGCTCCATAAGCAAAATCATATCCGCCCAAATCAGACGCTCAGCATGGGGTCAATGGCACCTAAAACTTTACACATAAGCGGCCCATAGCGAGGGGGGGGACACCTTGCCGACAGCATAGTCGACGCGATTGCCGAGCCGGGCGAAGGCCTGTTGGACATGATTCTCCGCCTGTTAAATATCGGCTATTCGAGCCAGTCTGGTTGTGGCGGCCCGTTAGGAAGAGGTGTGCACAGAATGGCTCGCAGTATTACTTGCTTGAACGATTGAAGTAGAAAAAAATCAATCTTCGTTAAAGTTTTCAATAATGTAGCGCTCGAGCTCGTCGCTGTTGGCATTGGTCTCCAACCGGGCAAAGCCGCGCACTGAAATACCGGCTCGGTGTACGGTCTCCGGATCGCCCGAAACAAGGGGATGCCACCAGGCCAAATCGCGTCCGTCCGAAATACGGCGGTATGCGCACGATGCCGGCAACCAGGATAGAGCCTTTACGGATTCTGGGTCTATCGATAGGCAATCGTGCACCAATTCATGTCTCTTGGTGTAATCACCGCACCGGCATTGACCGAGATCGAGCAGTTTGCAGGCCAGTTTCGTCAAGTAGATCTCGCCGGTGTCTTCGTCCTCTAGCTTCAATAAGCAACAGCGGCCGCAGCCATCGCATAGCGCCTCCCACTCGTCGTGCGACATCTCGCCTAGCTTTTTTGTTTGCCAAAAAGGGGCGGGGAGTGGGCTCATCAATTCCACCGGCGATCGTTTAATACACCGTCTAAGGAGTTTCAGTAACAATGGCGCCGCATATATGCCACAGAACCACAGTTTATCGGAGAGTTGGCCAGGAGGGGCTAGGTAAGCTGGTCTCGCAGGCCGGTCTGGGCTTAAATAGCCCTCGATTCTCAATCATTGTATAGCTCAGAACGAGCAAGGACAGCAGGCTTTGAGCGACTGGTTCTTCAAGCAGGGTGGCCGCGACCGCATTTTCGACTGGCTCAGCCTCGACTCCAAGATCGATTCCATGATCTCCGAGTCGTGGAGCCGTGTGCGTGATGCTTGGAATTCGGCCACCACCTTTTTTGCACGCTTCAAGCTGACAGGCTGGAAGCGTATTGCCAATGAAGTGGCTTGTGAGACGCTGACACTTGGTGCTGGCGGGCTGATTTTGCTCTACGCCCTTGCGCTCCCGGCTTTTATGGAATTCGACGAAAGCAAGTATCAGACGGGTAAGTACGCCGTGACGTTCCTCGACCGGGAAGGCAATACGATCGGCGAACGGGGGATTCTCCACAAGGACGCGGTGCCGCTGGAGGAAATTCCCGACGCTCTGATCAAGGCAACGCTTGCCACCGAAGACCGCCGCTTCTTCGAGCACATCGGCGTCGATTTCTACGGAACCGCCCGCGCCCTTATGGAGAACTTGAAGGCATCTCGCACCGTTCAGGGCGGATCGACCTTGACACAGCAGCTCGCCAAGAACCTGTTTTTGTCCCCAGAACGTTCGATCCAACGCAAACTTAAAGAGGTTTTTCTGGCCTTCCTGCTGGAATCCCGCCACTCGAAGCGCGAGATTATCCGGATGTATCTGGACCGGGCCTACATGGGCGGTGGGGCTTTCGGAATTGAAGCTGCGGCCCAGTTTTACTTCGGCAAGTCAGTCAAAGAGATCAGCTTGGCAGAGGCAGCGTTGATGGCGGGCTTGTTCAAAGCACCGACGAAGTATGCGCCGCACGTCGATCTCGCCGCATCTCGAGCGCGCACCAACGAAGTCCTTTCCAACCTTGTTGAAGCTGGCTTCTACACCGCCGGGCAGGTCCATAACGCGCGCCTATTTCCTGCTCGTATCATCGAACAGACGGATCCCGACAGTCCCGACTGGTTTCTTGATTGGGCCTATGAGGAAGTTCAGCGCATTGCGCGGGGCAAGGGCGAGTTCATCCTGACGGCGCGAACTACGGTCGATCGCAAGTTGCAACGTGCCGCAGAAGAGGCGCTCGTTTCGACGATCAAGACGCAAGGCAGATACAAGCGCACTCGAGCCGGTGCGCTTGTATCAATGGAGCGCGACGGTGCCGTACGTGCGATAGTCGGCGGCACAGACTACGGTCGCAGCCAGTTCAACCGTGCCACAGCGGCCCGCCGGCAGCCTGGCTCTTCGTTCAAGCCATATGTGTACGCGGTCGCGTTGGAATCGGGCATGCGCCCGACAACCACGGTACGTGACCGTTCGCGCAGTTGTGGCCGTTGGTCGCCTAAGAACTATAACGGGAGCCACGGAAGTGGACGGCGAATCCCACTCCAGTACGCCCTCGCCAAGTCGCTCAACACCACAGCGGTTGATCTTTCGCTTTCTCTTGGTCGGGAGAAGGTCCTTGAAATGGTCAAGCGGCTCGGCGTCAGCGGTGTGCGCAAGACTTGCTCGATGGCACTCGGGGACGGCGGCGTTACCGTGTTGGAGCATGTCGGCGGTTACGCGACATTCGCCAACGACGGCAAACTGGTCAAACCCTACGGTGTCTTAGAGATCGTCAACGCGCGTGGAGAACTTATCTATTCACGCGAGCGGGATGAGAAACCAGCGCCGCAGGTCGTACCGAAGCAGGTCGCCCGTGACCTCAACAAAATGCTCTACCAAGTCGTGCACGCGGGAACGGCCCGGCGTGCTCAACTTGTTTTTACGCATGCAGTTGGCAAGACGGGAACGAGTTCGAGCTATCGTGATGCATGGTTCATTGGATTCACCGGCAAATACGTCACCGGCGTCTGGCTCGGCAATGACGATTTCCGTCCGACAAACAGGGTTACGGGGGGCAGTCTGCCGGCTCAAACCTGGCAGGCCTACAACTCAGTTGCTCACACCGATATGAACATTGCAACGATCCCAGGGCTCCGTCCGCATCCCACGCAAATTGAGGAAACGGAGCGACTGGCTTACTTGCGTCGCATGGAACCAGCCCTCGCCGACAGTGCGGACCAGAGAAGTAATACTGCGGGGCTGTTGTCGGACAAGACACGCCAGGCCTTGCGTAAGCTGTCGTCAGCCATGCGAAAAGCCAACGGCAAAGAGCCGGCAAAGGACTTGGAGCCAAATCCACCGGCGGGCTCACAAGGAATGCCGGATCAGCGAGTGGATCTAAGACCAGATACCCGCTCGCGTGGTCCCGGAGGGGTGGATCGATGACAGTAACCTCGCTGGAGCCTTTGCAGCCAGAGCAAGCCGTTCGCCGTTTTCCGATCTCAGCCAGGGCAGGAAGCGCACATGCATTTCGTCCTGCATAGGGCCAAGAAAAAGCTGCAGGCGATCATCGTGAAGGTCTCCGACTGGGCGATCTTCATTGGCATAGTGCTGATCGGTGGCTTGGGCAGCAGCTACTATATGGTCAGCGTCGGCAGTGCGTTGACGACTCGCACTGTCGGACCCTGGAAGACTTGGACACATGCTGGCCGAAATGATGCCGATCCCTACACGCGTGCTCACTTCGCCCGAGCTGGTAGACTTAATTTGACGACAGAGATTGCGCAAACGTATTTGGCTAGTCACGACAGCAAGGGCAGGCGTCTGCACTCTTCATGCGTCTATCGGATCAGCGGTGACCAGCTCGATGCACGCTGGTGGAGCATCACCGCGCTCAATGACCTGGGCCAACTGATACGCAATCCCTCGCGGCGGTATTCCTTCACCAGCGATACAATCGCTGTCTCGCAAGATGGAACCTTCGAGGTCACGCTGGCTCGCGACGCGCGACCGGGCAACTGGTTGCCAACAGCAGGCGCGGGAAGGCTTGCCGTGTCGATGACACTGTTAGAGGGTGAGGCGATTATTGCTGGCGACAGTGAAGCGCAAGCCGCTGAGATCAACCTGCCGTCGATCGAGCGGGTGGCGTGCCGATGAAACACCCTTTACTGGAAAAAGCTACCCCCATCCTCAAGTGGCTTGGAGGAATTCGCATTAACTTGCGTCTAGCGCTTGCTGCGATCTGCGCCATAGGCATTTTGCATATTTGCGCAACCCTTGCGGCGCCGATGCTGATGATGCGCTCAGCCTTCGACAGGCTTTCACCGCAGCTGCCGGTCAATGAAACGGTCGTATTTCCTCCGGTCATGCCTGGCTCCCAGCCAATACCCTTTATGACACCCGACGTGCGCTATGCGATGTGTCGCTACGACACTTCAGATGCACCAGTTATCGTTACAGCCGAACTGCCCGATCTTGGATGGTCCCTGGCATTACACACTCCTGATGGCGACAACATCTACGCCGCCACAGGTGTTGATGTTCGCCGCACCAATCTGCGCATCCGAATTCTGCCCGCGAACGAGCGATTCATGGGGTTAACCCCAGAAGCACTTGGAATGTCCAACACCTCTGAGAAGCCGCAAACGCTACGCAGCGCCCGTGGCATCGTGGCGTTGCGCGCGCCCGACAAAGGCCGGGCATACCAGCCTTTGACCGAGGCGGCGCTGCGCCGGTTCCGCTGCTCGACGCAAAAGGTGCAGTGACTGCGGCATCAACCGACGAGTAACTCGCATCCCCCTTTTCGGCGACGAACTGGCGCGCCATATTAGGCTCCATGGCCAAGACACCCCGTTCCGACAACACACCGAATAAAGCAGCGAAGAAACCTGCTGCCAAGAAGCCGCGCCCATCGCGAGGGCGCTCGGGCAAACCGGCGCCGCCGCCCGAGGAGACAGCCGCGCAGACGCCAGGGCTGACCAAGCCCGCACGGCGCTCCAAATCGGCAAAACCAAACGCAAAGGTAGCGGATGCCGATGCTACCGCGACGCGGGCGGGTGGTTTTGGCGTAGCCTCACAAGCTGGCTTCGACCATGGTCCGGGGGCGCTGCCAGCCTTGCGCAATCAGGCTCTGATGCCAACGAGCGGCACAGGGAGTCTTACGGCTTACCTCGATGCACTGTTGGCCAAACCCGACGAGCGCGGACAACACGAACAGAACATTCTCAAGCAGCAGCCGATGATGGCCGCCCACCCTGTAGTGGCGGGTTCGGAAATTGACTTCACCCCGCACCGGCCGCAACGCCCTGAAAAAAGTGAAGGGGGAGTGCGTTTTGAGCTCATCTCGGATTACGAGCCCAAGGGCGACCAACCAGCTGCCATCAAGGAGCTGGTTAAGGGTGTCAACGCTGTCGAACAGGACCAAGTGCTGCTTGGCGTTACCGGTTCGGGCAAGACCTTCACGATGGCTCATTTGATCGCCGAGACGCAACGCCCAGCACTGATCCTGGCGCACAACAAGACGCTTGCGGCCCAGCTGTATGGAGAGTTCAAGGGATTCTTTCCAGATAACGCGGTCGAATACTTCGTTTCCTACTACGACTATTACCAACCCGAAGCCTACGTCCCCCGCACGGACACTTATATCGAGAAAGAAAGCTCGATCAACGAACAGATCGACCGCATGCGCCACGCTGCCACGCGTTCGCTACTGGAGCGGGACGACGTCATCATTGTCGCCTCGGTAAGTTGCATCTACGGCATCGGCTCGGTTGAGACCTACACGGCGATGACGTTCGCGGTGAAGGTCGGTGATAGCATTTCGCGCCAGCAATTGCTCGCTGACCTAGTAGCGCTGCAATACAAACGGAATGACCACGCCTTTCAACGAGGCACGTTCCGGGTGCGCGGTGACACAGTTGAAGTCTACCCGGCACACTTGGAGGATCGAGCTTGGCGGATTTCGCTGTTCGGCGATGAAATCGAGGCGATTACCGAGTTCGATCCTTTGACAGGAGCCAAGTGGGACGACCTGGAGCTGGTCAAAGTCTACGCCAACTCGCACTACGTCACGCCACGCCCGACGCTGCAGCAGGCGATGGCATCGATCAAACGGGAAATGAAACAGCGGCTGGAAGAACTCTACGCTGTCGGCAAGTTGTTGGAGGCACAGCGGCTTGAGCAGCGTACTATGTTCGACCTGGAGATGATGGAGGCGACTGGATCCTGCGCCGGGATTGAGAATTACTCGCGCTATCTGACTGGGCGACGCCCGGGCGATCCACCGCCGACCCTGTTTGAATACCTTCCCGACAATGCACTCGTCTTTGTCGACGAAAGCCACGTTACGATACCTCAGATCGGGGGCATGTTCCGTGGCGACTTCCGGCGCAAAGCAACCCTGGCTGAATACGGGTTTCGATTGCCTTCCTGTATGGACAATCGACCTCTACGCTTCGAGGAATGGAATGCCATGCGGCCGCAGTCTCTGCACGTCTCGGCAACGCCTGGACGCTGGGAACTGGAGCAGACGGGTGGTGTGTTTGTCGAGCAGGTAATCCGACCGACCGGACTGATTGATCCAGTTATTGATATGCGGCCGGCCAAGACCCAAGTCGACGACTTGCTCGATGAGGTTCGCAAGACCGCCGAGAGGGGCTACCGAACGCTGGTGACGACCTTGACCAAGCGTATGGCCGAGGACCTCACCGAGTACATGCATGAGACCGGCATCCGCGTTCGATACATGCACTCGGACATCGACACCGTCGAGCGCATTAAGATCATCCAGGATCTGCGGCTTGGGACCTTTGACGTACTGATCGGCATCAATTTGTTGCGTGAAGGTCTCGACATTCCAGAGTGCGCGCTGGTTGCTATTCTTGATGCAGACAAGGAAGGCTTCCTCAGATCCGAAACCTCCCTCATTCAGACGATCGGACGCGCGGCGCGGAACGTCGATGGGCGGGTATTGTTGTACGCCGACCGAATGACCGGGTCACTGGAGCGAGCGATTGCCGAGACCGAACGGCGCCGTGAAAAACAGCTAGCCTATAACGCTGAGCACGGCATCACACCACAGAGCATACGCAAGAACATCGCCGACGTGCTTGGCTCCGTCTACGAACAAGATCACGTATCAGTCGATCCTGGCCTCGCCGAAGCGCCAGCCACCTACGGCAGCAACCTGGCGGCGGTCATCGACGACCTGGAGGCCAAGATGAAAGCGGCCGCGGCGGATCTTGAGTTCGAGGAGGCCGCGCGGCTGCGCGATGAGGTCAAGCGTTTGCGCGACACGGAACTGGCCGTGGCCGACGACCCGATGGCCCGACAGGCGCAAGTCGAAGCGCAGGCCGGCAGTTATGCTGGTCCTGCCAAATACGGTACTAGGGCCAATCTTCCTCCAGCCAAGAGCAAGGGCCGGGTCCATAAGCCGGAGTTGGGCAAAATGGGCCCTGGGACGGATCGTGCAGTGCCAAGACGCGATGATGCGTCCGGAGGTGGGGGTGGTGCCTATGGTGAGCACATCAAGGGCGCTCACAAGCCAACGCTCGATGAAATGGGGCCGCACGCGATGAGCGCCATTCCCCGTAGTCCCGAGCAGCAACCTATGCGTTCAGGCCGGACCATCGAATTCGACGATCCCGCACAGAAAAAGGGCCGCGGGCGGCGACCGAAAAAGACCGGGAGGCCAGGTGGCTGACAGCAAGAATGGCGCTATTTCCACGGCATAATCGCAAATTTGATCCTAGCGGGCACTATTCGTTAGCCGTTGTGACCCGGCTGCTCTCGCCACCGATAAACGGACACAGTAAACTCGCTGAAAGTTTTGTATTTTAACTGTAGCGAGCTGAAACTCATGCGGATCTTCGCCATTTTCGCGGTAATTATTACCTTTACCGCCATGCTGCCGGTTTCGACCACACCGAGCCAAGGGGCAAATATATTCGCGGCTCTTGCCGGTTCGTGGTCGGGGGGCGGAACGGTGCGGCTTGCCAATGGCAAACACGAAAAACTTCGTTGCCGAGCCTACTACACAAAGCGCGGCAGCACGGGCCTTGGAATTGCCATCCGGTGTGCCAGCCCGTCCGGCAAGATCCACATGCGGGGTGCCTTAAAAAAGGGTGGCTCGACGATTTCGGGAACTTGGGAAGAGCGGACGTTTAACGCCGGCGGAAGCCTGTCGGGACGGGCAACCGGCTCATCTTTAAGTCTGTCGATAAGGGGAAGCATCTCGGGGTCTCTGTCGATTGCGCTGCGCGGCAAAAATCAGACCGTGAACCTTTCAACGGGCGGCAACAAGATGCAGGGCGTTAGTTTAAGTTTCAGACGCAAGTGAGGGAATCAGCGCGGTGATGAACTCGAGGTTCGGTCACCACGCCTAAGGAGACGCAAGATGTTCAACGATCTACCCCCAGCCAAGGTGTTGGTGATTGCTTTGCTTACCTGTTTTGCGGTGGGACTGATCGCCTCGGCAGCCTCAGCAGGCTTTCGACGCGCGCCTGAAGATCTTTCCCAGGGGTATGTTGTCGCCGAGAGCCGCTACGGCAATGGGACGGTAAGTGGCCCGGTCCGGTTTCGCAGGCTTGGCCCGCAGGTCAGATTGCCGGGCGGCACCTGGGAATACTGTCGGCGAAGCTGCTCAGAAACGTTGCGTGTCGAAACAATCGATTTTTGGGACAGCCGGGACGACGGGGTGGTGACCCAGGAATGCGGGATCTTTGGCTGCCTTGATTTCAGCTTCAGCTTCTGAGCCAGAGGCCGGGGCGCTAGACCAGGAATGGATTGGATTGGCGCTCCATGCCGATGGAGCTACCTGGGCCGTGCCCTGGGACAAAGGTGTAGGCATCATCAAGCTTCAACAGTTTGGTTTTGATCGCAGTGATCAGCGCGTCGTGATCACCATAGGGGAAGTCCGTGCGACCGATGGACCCCTGGAACAGAACGTCTCCCATTAAAATGAATTTGTGAGCATGATTTACGAAGACCAGGGAACCGGGGGAGTGACCCGGACAGTGAAGGATTTCGAAATCGTGACCGCCGATGTTCAGCGTGCCTGGCTCAGTTAGCCAAAGATCGGGCAAGACGTTCCGGGCCGCTATTCCATATTCGCGGCCCTGTGCCTCAAGACCTTCAAGCAGGAACTTATCTGCTAAGTGCGGACCTTCAATTGGAACCCCGAGTTGCTGTTTTAACTCCGCGGCGCCACCGGCGTGGTCGATATGCCCATGCGTCAGCACAATCTTGTCGGGCTTCATGTCTACCTGAGCAATCGCCTCCTGTATCTTGGTGACATCACCGCCCGGATCGACAACCGCACCGGAGCCGGTCGCGGCGTCCCAAATCAGGGAGCAGTTTTGCTGCAGGGGGGTTACGGGAATGATGGCGGCCTTGAGAGACCACTTTTCAGCGTCGGCCAATTTAATCTCCGGACTAGCGATACGGTCCCGTTGTAGACGACAAGTAGGGTCTGTGGCCAGCTGATGCTGTTTAATCGATGGTCCGGGACAATATATAAAGCGGGGCATCGGCCCCGCCTTCATTAATGTGCGTACTACACCAAGTGCGTTGACTACTACGCTGCAGACGACTCACCATCTGGCTCGCGCAAGACATAACCGCGCCCCCAAACGGTTTCAATGTAGTGCTGACCACCCGTTGCAGCCACCAGCTTTTTGCGAAGCTTGCAGATAAATACGTCGATGATCTTGAGTTCTGGCTCGTCCATGCCGCCATAAAGGTGATTGAGGAACATCTCTTTGGTCAGCGTCGTCCCTTTGCGCAGACTGAGGAGTTCCAACATCTGGTACTCCTTACCGGTCAGGTGGACACGCGAACCGTTGACCTCCACGGTTTTTGTATCGAGATTGACCTTCAGTGTCCCAGTCTGAATCACGGACTCCGCATGGCCTTTGGAGCGGCGGACGATGGCATGAATGCGGGCGACCAGTTCGTCCTTATGGAACGGCTTGGTCATGTAGTCATCAGCGCCGAAGCCGAGGCCGCGGACCTTATCTTCAATTCCCGCCAGACCCGAGAGGATCAGGATCGGTGTTGAGACTTTACTAACGCGAAGAGCCTTCAGCACCTCATAGCCGGAGATGTCCGGCAAGTTGAGGTCCAGTAGAATAATGTCATTGTCGTAAAGCTTGCCAATTTCAACGCCGTCTTCACCAAGCTCTGTCGTGAAAACGTTAAACCCCTCCGACCGCAGCATGAGCTCGATGCTCTGCGCAGTGGCGCTGTCGTCCTCAATCAGAAGCACCCGCATGCCTTATCCTCTCTTTTCCGGCCCTCCCCAGGGCCGTTGCCCCGAATGCGAAGAGAATCCGAGACCTCTCTTCAGCAAACGCTTCGTTAGCAAATTAGCATTTAGAAGTTAACGAAACCTAATAACCCGTTACAGACAACGCACCTTTCGGCACATTC
>DAOUZE010000429.1 GCA_030665765.1 Filomicrobium sp. | reverse complement strand
TATTCCGGCAGCTCGACATTGTAGCGCACATACCCGACAGCGAGGCCGGCCCCAAACACAACGCCGAGAATGAACTTCAGCATGGGCGGCCCCTGTCGGTTTTGGTGCGGCTGGACCTAGATCTCGCCCTTCAGGCCCTTCTCGAAGTACTTGTGGACGATTTTGTCCTGATTTTCGAGGAGCCAATCGATCGAGGGTTCGTGGTTCATGGCTTTGGCGATCGCCTGCGCGATCGCCTTGCGATGTATGCCAAACAAGATCTGGTGATCGAGGTTGTCATCCGTCGCGACACTGGGATTCAGCCAAACGGAGACGATAATCCCCAGATCATTGGCCTTGGCCTTGGGGATATCCCCGGAGCGCACCGAGTCGAGAACGCCCATGGCAGTCGCGTACTGCACCGTCCCCATCAGAATGCTGGTGTAGCGCTCGTTATCGACGGTAACCTTGGAGACGCATATCGTAGGCGGGCGCACCATGACGTCGGTGTTGAGGATCGCCAGCACACGCGAGTGCCCGGCAACCTGATCGCCGAGCAAATTGGCAAATGCGGTGCCAAAAGGCCCATCCATCTCGCCGATCGCTACCTCTGGCTCAGCTGCAGTACCTGGCGGGCCGCCGCCGACAAGGCTTTCGCCGACGCGGAGAATGATGCGGTCGCTCATGTGGATCTCCCAAAATTTGACGTGTGGGCGTTACCAACCGCGGCCTTAAGCCTCAGCCGAAGCCTCTGATTGTTGTCGGCCGGCTTTAAGCAGCGCCTGCTTGCGCAGCTTGCCGCGGACGCCTCCGGTATTGCCTTGAATGCGGCTCTGATTGGGGCGATCGATGCGACGACTGTTCTTTTTTTTGCGCGTTTCAACGGCGCGGGCGGTACGGGCGGCCATGGGGCGGTCTCCGGGCTGTATGAAATGGGATTCGATGCAGCGGCCCGCTTTAACGGAACTGGGCGGCCCATCGCAGACCCACTTTGTGGCCTCAAGAGAACGCCGCCGTCAAGGCATATCCGGGTGCGAGAAAGGTTCCAGACCAAACGAGGCAGGACAACGGGCTGGCCAGAAGGAATTGGCCCCAGCGCATTCCCATGGCGCCAGCGACGAGCGGCACGAAGGGCCGGATCAGGCCGCCGAACTTGCTGGCGAAGACACCCAGCACACCGTAACGCTTCACATAATAGCGTGCCAGAACGTACCAATGCGGGCGCGTTCGCAGTGGCCACAGCCCACCAATATCCTGCTTAAAATAGCGGCCAAGGGCAAAAGTGATCGCGTCGCCGATAGCCGCCCCAGTGGCTGCAGCCAGCCAAACACTGAGAAACTGCCCACCAGCAGCGCCGTGGACGCCTCCAATGCCGAGGAACAACGCTGAGGAGGGTACCAGTAACGACAAGAATACCGTGCTCTCGGCAAATCCGAGCGCAAATACAATCGGTTCGGCAAGCGCGATGTGCTCTTGAACCAGATTAAGTGCCTGATCGATAAAGCTTTCAGCCATCTGTCCCACGGCGACCTGCGCTGCAAAATTCCGTTTTGATTTAAAGACTTGCGGACACTGGGACCGCACTCTCGATGGCCGAATACTGGTCTTCAACGTACCTGGCGCACTTTGAAGACTACGTGCTGGATGTACTGTTTCACTTGAGTATGCAGCCCTGAACGGTTACATCCGCCTGCGCTGGGCTGCGCATGCTACACATTGCCCGTTGGCCTTGGCGCCGAACGGTGGCAATGAGAGGGCCATCATCCGAATTGCAAGTGCAGAATGAGCTACCAGCCGGCCGAGGAGCCGGGTGCGGCCAAACGTTTCGCCGTCTTAGACAGCTGTCAGACAGGCCTGGGAGACAACATGGTATCGCTACGGGAGAATAATCCCCATCCCACAGATCGCCCGCGGCGATTTGGGGTGAAGAATAAAAAGCTGAGCCAAGCGGTCCACCGTCACAAAGCGATATCGCGCCAAGGTGTTCAGGAACGCTTATTCACGCTCGCCTTTTCAGGGCTCGTTTACCCGCAAATCTGGGAAGACCCGGTCGTCGACATCGACGCGTTGCACCTTAAGGACGGCGAGAACGTCATCGCCATCGCCTCCGGTGGCTGCAACATCATGAGCTACCTGACGGCGGCCGATGTCTCCGTTGCAGCGATTGACCTCAATCCGGCACACATCGCACTCAATAATCTCAAGCTGGCCGCCCTAAAACACCTGCCGAGTTATACGGCCTTTCACCGCTTTTTCGCCGAAGCTGACGCTTCGGAGAACATCCGTGCTTACTTCACCTATCTGAAGGAGCATCTCGACGAAGATACCCGCAAGTACTGGGAATCACGCGACCGGCTTGGACGCCGCCGGGTCGGATACTTCGGTAAAAACCTTTACCGGCACGGCTTGCTTGGCACCTTTATTGGCGCCAGTCATCTGCTGGCCCGCATGCACGGGCGCAATCCGCGCAAACTACTGCGAGCCAAGTCAATGGAAGAGCAGCGTGCGATCTTTGACCGGGAACTCGCGCCGCTTTTTGAAAAGCGACATATCCGCTGGCTTATGAGTAAACCCTCCGCGTTATTCGGCCTCGGCATTCCGCCCTCGCAGTTCGAGGCGTTGAAGGGTGATGAGGACCACATGGCTGAGGTCCTTCGCCAGCGCCTCGAACGGCTCGCTTGCGAGTTCGACCTTCGCGACAACTATTTTGCCTGGCAGGCCTTTGGCCGCCGGTACTCCACAGGCGGCACCGGGCCGCTGCCGCCCTACCTGCAGCGTGAGCATTACGAGACGGTCAAGCAGCGCGCTGCAAATGTTTCAGTTTTCCATGAAAGCTTCACCGAGCATCTCAGAAATAGTCCGGATGACTCATTTGATGCTTACGTGCTGCTTGATGCGCAGGACTGGATGACCGACGAGCAGCTGACAGACAACTGGACGCAGATCGCACGCACCTGCCGTCCGGGCGGTCGAGTGATCTTCCGCACGGCGGGCGAGCCGAGCATTTTGCCTGGGCGCGT
>DAOUZE010000034.1 GCA_030665765.1 Filomicrobium sp. | reverse complement strand
TACGCCATGTGACGATACCTCAGCTGGCGCCGTTCTTCGCCGCGGCGGCGCGAGGCGGGCTGGCGCTCGTTTGGAAGATCGTACTTGTGGTGGAACTTCTGGGGCGCCCCAACGGCGTCGGCCACCAGCTACATATTGCATTCCAGTTATTCGATGTCCCGATGATCCTGGCATACGCTATCGCATTTATCTTGGTTGTGCAGATCATCGAGATTGGCGTCCTGCAGCCGCTTGAAGCTCGTGTGAACCGGTGGCGCCGATGAAGCGGAGCGAGCCGGCTATCCGGGTTTCTATTGCGCGCAAGGTGTTTCCCGCCATTGCCGACCGACCGCAGCACGTGGTGCTGGACGGTGTCGAACTGACGGTCGAGCGGGGCTCGTTCGTGGTTCTCACCGGGCCATCTGGGTGCGGCAAGTCAACAATGCTCAATATCGTTGCCGGCCTCGATGACGATTACCAAGGTACCGTCTCGTTCGGTAAGGACACTGGCAAACTCTCCTTCATGTTCCAAACCCCGCGCTTGCTGCCGTGGCGGACGGTTGAAGAAAACGTTCTTTTGGTACTCGACGATGATGGTCCGGATGCCAAAGCCCGTGTCGCTGCGATCCTTTCGCGGGTCGGATTGAGCGAGGCGGCTAATGCCTACCCGGAACGGCTGTCGGTTGGCATGCAGAGGCGGGCAGCATTGGCGCGGGCGTTCGTAATCGAGCCCGATGTGTTGTTGATGGACGAGCCGTTTGTTTCGCTCGACGATCCAAGCGCCGACAGCCTGCGGGCGCTGCTGATCGAGTTATGGAACCGGCGCCCGACAACGGTGTTGTTCGTCACGCACGACCGCATCGAAGCAGTGATGCTGGCGACGCGGCTGATACGGCTCGGTGGCAATCCCGCCAGCATTGTACAGGACAGCGGTGTTGATCTGAGCCCCGACGAGCGGCTCGATCGCGAAAAGGTTCTGGCCTGGCGCGGCCGCTTGTTTGAGAATGCCTGAATGAGTTTGCTGACGGCGCGCGCGCCTTTCACCCCCGATCCACCGCTTTTGTTGGCGAGCGTGACTTCGCCCGCCGAAGCTCGTGTGTGCCTCGGCGCGGGGGCAGATATTATCGATGCGAAGGATCCATCGGCGGGCGCGCTTGGTGCCTTATCGGTCGCACGTGTCACGGCGATAACGGCAGAGATCGGGGCGGGCGAAACACAATCCGCGACAGCTGTCAGCGCCACGATCGGTGATCTTCCCGCCGATCCGGAACCGGTCTGCGAAGCGGCAAACCAGATGGCAGCGGCCGGGGTCGACTACGTCAAGGTCGGGTTCCAAAGCGGCGGAGACCCTCAAGGCGTCATCTTCAGGCTGGCGGATTGCGATCTTGGAAAGGCGCGGCTCGTTGGGGTGCTGTTTGCCGATCAGAATCCAGATTTTGAGCTCATCAAAGCTATGGCCAGGGCCGGATTTGCCGGGGTGATGCTCGATACGGCTGACAAAAAGGCTGGATCGTTAAATCGCATTTTGAGCAGTGGCAGACTCAGTTCTTTCATCCAACGCAGCAAGGAAAGTCGGCTCTTTGCGGGGCTCGCCGGCAGCCTCAGGCTCAACGATATTGACGTTCTCGCCAACCTTAAGCCCGACATCCTAGGATTTCGCGGTGCACTCTGTCTCGACAGTGAACGCACATTCGCGATAGATGAACGGGCGGTCGCGGACGTTCGGTCGCGGATCAACGCTATTTCCGCAATCAGATCGCGGGCTGCCGGTTGAGGCATGAACACAACTAGACTTGCGTAGGAAGTACACAAATGACGGAAATGTCCATCCTTGCCGGACGCCTACAACAGCGCGTTGGAGAAGGCCAGTATGATCGAATTTTCATCCGCGACCTTATCCTTGATTGCCATATTGGTGTCTACGCCGAAGAGCAGGGCATCACGCAGAAGGTCGGTTTTTCGATCGAGGCTGCTGTCGCGCCAGACGTGGCCAGCCGGCACGACCAGATCGCCGAAGTGCCCTCTTACGACAATCTCATTGAAGCCGTGCACGCGACACTCGCCGAAGGGCATATCAACTTGGTCGAGACCATGGCCGAGCAGATTGCCCGGCACATCCTGGATGACAAGCGCATCGTCTGGGTGCGTATCCGCATCGACAAGCTGGAACGCGGTCCAGGTGCCGTAGGAGTCGAGATCGTCCGCCCGCGCGGCAGCGAACCTCAACGTGTTTTTTGATGCACTCAATCCCGGTCTTGAGGGTTCGACACCCGTCGTCTTAAAAATTGGCGGAAGTCTGTCACGGCATGCGGCAGCACTATTACCTGTGCTCGGTGTAGTTGAACGCGCACGACGCCCACTCGCGGTGGTGCCGGGCGGCGGGATCTTTGCCGATGCCGTGCGAGATGCGCAGCTGGCTGTCGCCTTCAGCGACCACACCGCCCATAGGATGGCGATCCTAGCACTGCATCAGAACGCTTTGATGATGGCGGCGTTGTCCCCAGATCTGCAAACTCTGGAATGGATATCCGAACTCAAGGATGAGCTTCACAAGGGGCGGAAATCGATTTGGCTGCCGCTGCGCGAATGCGAGGCAGACGCGGATTTGCCGGCGACCTGGCAAGCGACTTCCGATGCCATCGCCGCGCGGCTCGCCGAACGCCTTGGCGGACTGCCGCTGGTATTCATCAAATCGCGTCCGCCGCATGGGGACATCGACCCGGCGAGCCTTGCCACAGAAGAACTGATCGATCCAGTTTGCGCCGAGATTCTGGAACGTAGCAGACTACCCTTCACCATTATCGAAGCAGGACAGACGTCTGTCCTCACCGAATTGCTCGGTACGGACTTGGACGTCGACGCACAACCCGGCCCGTGATAATGCGAAGCCATGACAAAATCTGACGTTGAAACACCTCGCTATGGCTGGGCACTGACCGGCTCGGGCCACTTCTTCAAAGAAAGCTTGACGTTCATGGCCGAGCTACAGCCGCTTGACGTTTTCGTTTCGGCGGCCGCTGAGGAGGTGCTCAACATGTACAAGCAAAGCCTTGACGAGTTACCACCTGGAACGCGCGTTTTCAGAGACCGTACGGCAAGTGCGGTTCCGGTCGGCGGCTTCTACTACGGCGTCTATCACACCTTGATCATCGCGCCGGCGACATCCAACACGGTCGCCAAGTGTGTGTGCGGGATTTCTGATAACCTCGCCACCAATGTCTACGCGCAGGCCGGCAAGTGCCGGGTTCCGTCGATCGTGTTCGCCTGCGATACGAAACCTGAGGATCTCACCGAAGCCCCCAAAGACATGGTTAAAGTCTTCCCACGCCGCATCGATCTGGAGAATACGGAGAGGCTGAAGAACTTCGAATTCACGACCGTCGTTGAGAGCGTGGACGAACTAAGAGAGGCACTACAAGCGCGGCGCGAATGTCTGACAAGCTCCTCTTCCTGACCGGCCATCTGGCCGAGGAACGGCTCAAGAGTACGCTCGCTGAAGCGGGCCAGGGCCAGCACAAGTGGACGGTGCACAATGTCGGGATCAAGGTGGCCGCCTTGATGACGGAGAAGATCCTGCGCAACCGGCTTGAGGGGCCACTCGAAGCCGACCAGGTGATCTTACCTGGCCGTGTGCGCATGGACCTCGAGTCTTTGAGTGCACACTATGGCGTGCCATTCATCTTGGGACCGGAGGAGATGATCGACCTACCGCAGTTCCTCGGCCGTGGCGCCAAGCAACCCGATCTCAGCAACTATGACATCAATATTTTCGCGGAAATCGTCTCGGCCCCGGAGGTTCCGCTCGAAAAGGTGATCGCGCGGGCCCGCACGTACCAGGCGGCCGGTGCGGACGTCATCGACATCGGTTGCCAGCCGGATGTGCCCTTTCCCCATCTGGAAGAGACGGTGCAGGCTTTAAAGGCGGAGGGGTTGAAGGTCAGCGTGGATTCCGGCGACGTCGACGAACTGCAACGGGGTGCGCTGGCGGGCGCGGACTATGTCCTGAGCCTCGACGAGACGAGCCTTGATGCGGTGGCTGGAACGACGTGCGTACCGGTTCTAGTCCCGAAACCGCATGGTGATCTCGACTCTCTCCTCAGAGCCATCGACAAAGCAAATGCGCTTGGCATCAAACACCTTGCCGATCCGATCCTTGATCCGATTCACTTTGGCTTTGTGGCCTCGCTGGAACGTTACGCGGAGCTGCGGCGATACTGCCCGAACGTCGAGATCCTGATGGGGACCGGCAATCTGACAGAGCTGACAGACGCCGACAGCCAGGGTTTGACGACACTGCTCCTCGGCATTTGCTCCGAACTGCAAATCCGTAACGTCCTTATTGTGCAAGTGTCGCCTCACACGCGGCGTACCGTCGAAGAGCACGACGCTGCTCGCCGGCTGATGTACCGGGCGCGAGAGGACAATGCACTGCCTAAAGGGTACGGCGGTGGGCTGTTGTCCTTGCATGAGTTGCGCGCGTTTGCGCAGACGCCCGATCAAATCGCTGAAACCGCCAAGGCGATCAGGGACTCCAATTTCCGCATCGAGGCGGCCAGCGACGGTGTCCACATTTACAACCGCTTCGGGCATCATGCCGACACAGATCCTTTTGAGCTTTTCCCAAAGCTGGGGATCGAGGACGATGCTTCGCACGCCTTCTACCTTGGCTATGAGCTGGCCAAGGCGGAGATCGCGCAACGGCTTGGCAAGCGCTACACTCAAGACAGGCCGCTCGATTGGGGTGTCGCTGCCGACGCGCCCGACGACGACAAAATTCACCATGCGCCCGAGGGCGCGACTCTGCGCGCTGCGCGAGAAAAGAACGAGAAGGCGAGAGCGGCGGCCAAGGCTGAAAAAGACGCCGCTAAAGCGCGCAGCAACGACAAGACTTGAGAACACACAACAAGACGAATAGGGAGGTCCCCATGCCGCTGATCGTCGAAACCATTATCACGACGCGGGCCAAAAGCGGGGAAGTTCATATCGCCCCGCTGGGATTGATCGCCGATGGCGAGCACTGGATTATCGCGCCGTTCAAGCCGTCAACGACGCTGGATAACCTGCACGAGAACCCCTGCGCTGTGGCCAATCACGTCGACGACGTGCGCGTTTTCGCCGGCTGCCTGACCGGGCGCAAGAACTGGCCGTTGAATCGCGCCGAAAAGGTTGACGGTGCGGTTTTGAAGCTCGCAATGACGCATTGGGAATTGAAGGTGGAAAACATCGAGGACGATGACGTTCGTCCGCGATTCCATTGCCGGGCAGTTTATCGAGCTGGCCACAAACCGTGGGCGGGCTTCAATCGGGCGCAGGCCGCCGTACTTGAGGCCGCTGTGCTGGTCTCCAGGTTGAAAATGCTTCCGAAAGAGAAAGTCGAAAGCGAGCTAGAGTACCTCAACATTGCCATCTCCAAAACCGCCGGCGAGCGGGAGTTAGAGGCCTGGGGCTGGCTGATGGAGAAGGTTGAAGCTTGGCGCGAGGCGGCGGAATAGTCGACAGTTGGTTAATTCGCCCCGACCATAAAAATCACGCAAGGAAAAAGGCGATGCCGGTCAGAGCGCAAGTTAATTGAGCGTTTATTTAGAGTTGACACGCGCACGCAGCATGCCTGTTGCCTCACTCCTCTGGGGTCTTCAATTCAGTCGGCAGGTTCCAATCGCGCCAGCCGTCTGTGCCGTCGGGGAACCAGATGACGTGGTCGTGGCCCCATTCGACGGCGCGCTTGGCGGCGTTCCAGCTCATCCAACAATCACGCAGGCAGAAGAAGACAAGCGGCGTCTTCTTATCGCCGCTGGTTAGACGTGCCAAATGTTCACGGAAATAGCTCTCGAATTTCGGATTCATCACGCCATAACCGACGTTGGCCAGCCAATAAGCACCCTTGATGGTTGTGTGCTTGGGTGAACGCCAGACGGTCGATTTTGGCAGGCTTGGCGGTTTCGGGGCTTGCGGGTAGACATCGATGAAGATAGCTTCCCCGCCCTTCAACAACAGCTCGGCCTGGTCGGTATCGATGACAAGGGCGCCTTTCAGCGTCGCGGGGACCGGTGCACGGTAGTTTTCAGTGCGGTAACCGTCCGGCTCCGGAACCGGTTCTTTCGCGCGAAGTACGGTGACGGAAGTCAGTAGACCCAAAGATACGATGGCGAGGAGCGTCTTGAGTTGCATGTGCTATTTTTCTCTTTCTACTCAGGAGCTTATCCCGCCCGCCCCGGGCCTCGAACCGGCTCGACCGGGCCCGCGGAGTGAATTAGGGGAGGAGTACCAATCGCGGCTCCGGTTGATATAATCAAGGTCAATCGTGTTGGAAATCGGAGTTCGGATGGCCACTGACAAGACCACCTGAAAGAGTTGGTGGCGATTGCCAGATTGTCCCTTGCAAGCGCAACTGTTGGATTATTTTCAGAATGGCGGCAAGGCGCTAAGTCTGATTAACACGGAACAACACTGATCGCCGCGAGGTCGCAGAGAAAATGACTCAGATACCCGATTTTACGACCACCGACTATGCGGTTGCTAAATCGCCGAAGGTGGCGCCGAACGCTTCCGTGTGGACGACGCCGGAGGGGATCGACGTCAAACCGGTGTACGGCGAAGCGGACCTTCAAGGGCTCGACTTTCTCGAGACCTACCCGGGCATCGCCCCGTACCTGAGGGGACCCTATCCGGCAATGTACGCGGCCCAACCGTGGACGATCCGCCAGTACGCGGGCTTCTCAACGGCTGAAGAGTCGAATGCGTTCTACCGGCGCAATATCGCCGCCGGACAAAAAGGGCTTTCGGTGGCGTTCGATCTTGCAACCCACCGCGGCTACGATTCCGATCATCCGCGGGTCAAGAGCGATGTCGGGATGGCCGGCGTGGCGATCGATTCCATCTACGACATGCGTACGCTGTTTTCAGGCATTGACCTGTCGCAGATGTCGGTATCGATGACCATGAACGGAGCGGTGCTGCCGATACTCGCCTTGTTCATCGTGGCTGGCGAAGAGCAGGGCGTGACGGCCGACAAACTATCGGGGACCATACAGAACGACATCCTGAAGGAGTTCATGGTCCGCAACACCTACATTTATCCGCCCGGACCGTCGATGCGGATCATCTCGGATATCTTCGGCTTCAGCAGCGCAAATATGCCGAAGTTCAACTCCATCTCGATCTCCGGCTATCACATGCAGGAAGCCGGTGCGACGGCTGATCTTGAACTCGCCTACACGCTGGCCGACGGCGTCCAGTACGCTCGTGCGGGTGTCGCCGCCGGGCTGCCGATCGACCGCTTTGCTCCGCGGCTTTCGTTCTTCTGGGCGATCGGCATGAACTTCTTCATGGAAGTCGCGAAACTCAGGGCCGCCCGGCTGCTTTGGGCAAAACTGATCAAGGAAGAGTTCGCCCCTGAGAACCAGCGCTCGCTATCGCTCAGGACGCACTCGCAGACGTCCGGCTGGTCGCTCACAGCGCAGGACGTATTCAATAACGTCATCCGCACGGCGATCGAAGCTATGGCGGCAACGCAAGGCCACACGCAGTCGCTGCATACCAACGGTCTCGACGAAGCGATCGCCCTGCCGACGGACTTCTCCGCCCGCATTGCGCGTAACACACAGCTGTTCTTGCAGCAGGAAAGCGGCACCTGCCGGATCGCGGATCCGTGGGGGGGCAGCGCCTATGTGGAGCGACTTACGCATGATCTCGCGGCGCGGGCACTGGTGCATATCGAGGAAGCCGAGAAACTCGGCGGCATGGCCAAAGCGATCGCCGCGGGTATCCCCAAACTTCGCATCGAGGAGGCGGCGGCGCGCACACAGGCGCGGATCGACTCCGGCCAGCAGACCATTGTCGGTGTCAATAAATACCGGGTCGAGAACGATGCCGAAATCGAACTCCTCAAGGTCGACAATAACGCAGTACGGACGCAGCAGCTTGAAAAGCTGGAACGGCTGCGGGCGGAGCGCAATGAGGCTGACGTCCAGTCGGCGCTGACGGCGCTGATGAACGGCGCGGCGGGGAATGCGAACCTGTTGGAACTAGCGGTTGCCGCGGCCCGGCAGAAAGCCACCGTTGGGGAAATCTCAGATGCGATGGAAAAAGTCTTTACCCGGCACCGCGCGGAAATTCGCGCCATATCGGGGGTCTATCGAGCGGAGGCGCAATCTGTGAACCGGAACATCGATCGTGTACTGCAAATGGTCGAGGGATTTGAAGCCAACGACGGGCGCCGTCCGCGCATTCTGATCGCCAAAATGGGCCAGGACGGACATGACCGCGGCCAGAAGGTGATCGCCTCGGCGTTCGCCGATCTCGGCTTCGATGTCGACATCGGGGCCTTGTTTGCAACCCCTGAAGAAGCGGCGCGGCAGTCGGTTGAAAACGACGTCCATATCGTTGGCGTATCGTCGCTAGCGGCTGGTCACTTGACGCTTGTACCGGAGTTGAAGGCGGCTTTGGAGGCGCAAGGCCGTGGCGACATTATGATCGTGGTAGGCGGCGTTATTCCACCGGCGGACTATGATGCGCTGTTTGCGGCAGGCGCCAAGGCCGTGTTTGGTCCTGGGACCAACATCCCGGAAGCGGCCGCCGATCTGATCGACAAGCTCAACCGGCAACTCGGTTATTCCAAAGAGGCGGCGGAGTAGGTTCGCCAGATCTCGCGGACCAAGATCCTCAGCGAATGATGCAGCGCGCGCTGACAACCACATTTTGTTTGCTGCTACTGGCCTGGCTGGGGCTGGTGGCTTCGACCTGGGGCATCATGATCTGGCAATCCTCTCCCTTCAAGGCTCAGGGCCACAGCCGTCCTGCGATCCTCTGCACCTATTTCAACGGCACCGGTGTTTTCGAACGTGGCTATCTTTATTCACCGGGCGACCGGCTCGGTTATTCGTCCTGTCCGCTTTGGGCGCCCTCGCCGGTGTAAGGCAGGGCGTAGGCACAAAAAGCCCCCGGGAAGCACTTGCCGCCGGGGGCCGTTCGCTGGCGGCATAAAATCACGACCAACCTTTGCAGATGAAGAACTTCTTCTTCCAGAAGAAATAGCCGGTCTCAAGCCATTTCCACTTGTAATAGCCGCAGCCGTGGAACTGATTGCGGCGGCGGAAACGGAACCGTTTGAAACGGCGGTTGCGGTGGCCAACCTTGTGGACTTCACTGAGCTCCATACCGTTGCTGAGATTTGAAAAGCTCTTGAAGCCGGCTGCTTGTGCCTGAGCGGCACCACCTGCCATGGTAGCGAAGGCAATTGCGCCACCTAGGACTGCAGCGCGGGTCGTCGACAGTGCGTTCATTTAATCGATCTCTCCATTGTTTGTGAAACTGGCACAATCGCCAATGCGTCGGACTTCGTGCCCTCCGCGTCAAACACAATGGACGCGCTATAGCTCGATCTCTGTTCCTGCTGGAACATGACTTTCACAGCACGAAAAAGCCCCCGGACGAGACGACCGGGGGCCTTCATATCGCTTCCGTTTGAAGCCGGTTAATTCATACGGTCGTACCAGCGGCCGTCGCTCTTGGCTTTAGGATCCCCGGCCTCAGCTTTCTTGACGTTGGTAACCCAACCGTTCTCGTCGCTGGCGGCATCCGCATTCACTACGGACGCGTAGGACTTTATCGCTTGATAACAGCCTCCAACGCAGTCGATCGATTCTGTCCCAGCGACAATACCGGCTTTCAACGGCTTCACGTTTACCGGACCGCGTGCGTCGCGGCGTTCAAGGTAGACAACGTGGACCTGCTCTTTGGCGCAGCCGCCTTGGCAGACGACGACAAAGTGATCAGGATGGGCGGCGGCAAGTGGATGTGGTTTCTGTTTCCGCCGACGCGAAACCTTCTTCCTTGACCACTGGTCATAGATATCTGTCGCACCGTGAGGAGGGACGGCAGCCAATTCGATCTCATCTTGGTCAATCTTGGTCACTGAGTCTGCAGCCGGCTCCGCGATCTCCGGAGAGTCGGCAAAGGCATCCGGCGACACGTCATCACCGGTGGTCTCTACGGTTTCCGTCTCCGCTACGGTTTTTTCACTGGCCGCCTCCACGAGTGGTTCGGCAGGTGCTGCCACAATGGCATCTTCCTGACCCAAATCCCCAAGGGCGCCCGTGATGGGATCTTGGATCTCGATTGGCGCTTTGGTGATACTCTCATGATCCATCTCAAGCGACTGAGCGCTGAGCGGTATCGTGAGCAATGCGATTGATGTAAAGACAACGGCACTTGTCGTGGCCGGACGGCAATGGCCTTGGAAGGCTTGCCGGGAACTGTACGAATGGAACATGGCACCCTGCGACTCTGAACAAAGATCGGGCTATCAGAAGCAGGCTCGCACAAAGCGGTTAAGGAACAATTTACTTGTACGCTCACGTGTTTAATTCTGTGCGCTGGTCCAATGCACTTCGACGATCTCGCCGCAAGGTCAGGCTCAGCGCGTGTGCTTAAAGTATTGGGGAGAGCCTTGGCCCGCGTTGATAATGTGTACGTTACGGAAATCGGAGGGCACGTCAGCAACGGCGACAGGCTTGCGGGCCGCGGCTGGAGCCGTTGGGTTCACCGGCAACTCACGCAACGCAGCGATCTCCTCAGGCTTGCGGGTCGGCAATGGCACGTCCGACGGCCCCGCCGGGGGCGCCTCAGCGGCCGGAGCAACCGAGATTTCCCGGCCGTAATATTTGGCAATGCAGGGATCGGTGTTGACCATCACCGAGACCTGTTCCTGGGTTAGGGTCAGAACGCGACCATCATCGCAAACGAAGGTCTCCGCAGCAGCCGCGGGTAAAGCCGCCAAGCCCACCAAACCACCTGCCAGGGCGGCTGCAATTGCCGCGTTTATGTGCCTTACCGCTGTAGTCATGCTCTGCCCTTGTGCGATGCGCCTACTGCGCCGATTGGACGACTCACTGACACACTTGAGGGGCAGAATAAGGCCGTTACAGGTGAATGCCAGCACCGGCCTCTTTTTTACTGTGCACCGGCTTTCATTGCTCAGCGGCGGGGGGATACCGCCAATAGGCGCCTTTGTCGGTTTCAACACGCTCCAGCGTCGGCAAGCGAACCCCAGGTGGGCGAGTGCCCTCGCCGATCAGCTTACCGATGTCCGTCAGTAGAGCATTGTTTTCAGCGTAGCCTGAGTGATTGATACCGACGCTATCCATGCTGGTGGCGGTGGCGTCGATGGTATCTATGCCCTCGATCACGATGGGGCCGATTTCGGGAACGTCACCAGCGCGCGGGACACCGCCGTTGACCTGACGGGAGACCTGCAGCGCGGTGTCGTTGGCTGCGGCATAGAGCGTGATGCCCTCGGCTATCCCTCTAATCGAAGTGACGATGTTCTCGAAGTTGTGGCGGTCGACATCGGGAGCGGCCAGGATGAGCTGCGAGATCAAAAAACCCTCTGGCAGTGAGCGCTTCAAATCCTGCAGCACGCGCAAGAGCGGCTGGTTGCCCATGGAGTGGGCGATAATGCTGAGCTTTTTGGCACCTGACTCTTCTTGTACGAGCTTGAGAAATTTGCGCAGATAAGGTTCGGCCTGGGCGGCGCTTCCGAGATCGTAAGTGTAGCCCTGCAAAGTGCCTCCGGAGGGCCAACTGTAAAGAAAGGACGCTCCGTCGAACTTCAAGTCGTAAGCAATCTGAGCGGTTCGGAACACGGCATTATCGAACTTGGTTTGGTAACCGTGCACGAAAACCAATGCATGGTCCTTGAAGCGCGAAGAAGAGGCTAGCTTTTGACGCACCAAGGACAGGAATTCCTCCTTCGTAAGCGACTTGAGTTGCTTCATCGTGAAGTGTTCCTTGGGATCCTCGGCCGCTTCGTAGAGAGTGATCTCGAAGTAGGGGATCTTCAGGGCCCAAGGGCGTTCAACCATCGGCACTTCGTGCTTTTTGGGTATCGTCACGAGCGCCTGTCCAAGCTCCAGACGGCGGCCGCGCTTCCAGTCGTACATGACCCTTGTCGTGTTGCTCGTCCGTTGACGGTCGGTGCCATAGAAGATTGGTACGACGGACCAGTCCTGCTCCTTTTGTTCTGCTTTGGGAGCGTCGGCGGCCGGCGGTGCAGCCGTTGCAGGCGGCAGGCTCTCTAGCGCGACGGAGGTGTCCGGTGCGGCGGGTGCTACAGGAGCCGGCGGAACAGCTCCCGATGGCGGTTCTGGAGCAGCCGGAGGCTGAACTGGCATGCTCTCCAAATTCGCCGAAGGCGGCGCTGCAAACCCGCGACCAATACCCCTGGATGAACCGCTCGGCGCGGGTGCGGCGCCGATTTTTGGGGATGAGAAGCCGCGTCTTGGAGCGGCTTTTTTTTTCATTCCCGAGCGGCGCTTATAATTATAGGAACGACGTTTGACCATTTTTCCCTCGCCTGCGGCGTGGGGCATTTCGGTCAATCCGCCGTTCGCGGCCGCCGGAGGCATAGTTGCTGCCGCCGGAGGCGTGGGTGCTACCGCCGAGGGTGGTGATGGCGCCGCCACTATCTCGGTTTCTGGGCGCGCTGCACCGGCTGCAGCTTCATCTCGGTCGGCTGCAGCGAATTCCTCCACTTCTTCAACAGCAGCGGCGGGCGCCTCTTCGGCGACCTTTTCGGCCGGTTCTACTGCCTTCTTTTTATCGGTGATTGGATCCTCAGAGGCGGAAGGAGGCGGCGCCATCGCCTTGTCGGTGCCGGAATCACCGCAGGCCACAACCGACAGCCCCGACAACACGCTGATACCAGCGATCAAAAATTTCCGCATTTCAACCCTCCATTGGGCCTCGGGGGCTACTCCAAGGCAGTCTTGTTTTTGGGCGACGTATCGGCGGGGTCAATTGGGTCAATTCTCGCCCCGATAGCTCAAGGATCCGGCTTGCCCAAACGGCCAGGGAAAATGCATCTGCCAGGTGGACACCACGCGGCAATTAGCAAGCGCCATTGTTAAAGCAACCGACCACGTGACACGGATTTACGGCCGACGAAATACCTCTATGTTCTTGAAATACTCTAACAGCTCAAACATGACGAGCAATTGACTCCGTGCATCCCGATCGCGCACTTGTTGCTCCCCGTCTTCAGCGCTTAAAGCTGTGGGGATTGCTGCAGCTGTGGGGACGCTCGCCGATACCGTAACGAGATCAGAGATGTCGAACACACCAAGCGAAACTCCTCCAGCGCAAGCAGGCGCGACGCGCGCGGCCCTGCTTCACCCAGAAGACTTCAAAGAGGGGATAGTCGGCGGCGACAGGGCCGTGCTGGCGCGCGCGATCACGCTGATCGAGAGCACCCGACCGCAGCACCAGGAACTGGCGCAACAGATCTTGCAGCAGCTGATGGATCGCACAGGCCACGCCATTCGACTCGGGATTACTGGGGTTCCCGGCGTCGGCAAATCGACCACAATAGATCAACTCGGCGTCAATCTGGTCGCCGCAGGGCACAGGGTAGCAGTGCTGGCCGTTGATCCGACATCCAAACGCACCGGCGGTTCGATCCTTGGGGACAAGACCCGCATGGCCAGATTGGCGGTACATCCGAACGCATTTATCAGACCCTCACCAACGTCGGGAACACTCGGCGGCGTCACACGCAAGACGCGTGAAACAATGGCGCTCGTGGAAGCCGCCGGGTTCGATGTCATCATTGTTGAGACAGTTGGCGTCGGACAGTCGGAGGTGGCCGTCGCCGATATGGTTGACTTCTTCCTTGTGTTGCTGCTGCCAGGCGGTGGTGACGACCTGCAGGGCATTAAGAAAGGCATCATCGAGATCGCCGACATGATCGCCATTAACAAGGCCGACGGAGAAAACGTAACGCGGGCGAAGGCATCTGCAGCGGAGTATCGAAACGCGCTGCATATTCTCGCGCCACAATCGACGACCTGGTCGCCACCGGTGATAACCATTTCCGGCGCAACCAACCAGGGCCTTGACGATTTGTGGTCAAAAGTCATGCAGCATCGGGACCTAACCATCGCTTCCGGCGAATTCAACGAGCGGCGGCAGCGGCAATCCGTGGCATGGATGCGGGATATGCTGGAAGAGCGATTGATGGCGGCGCTCAAAGCCAATCCAGACGTTGCTCGGGAGCTGCCACGCATCCAGGAGGACGTGAAAGCAGGGCGACTGCTGCCGACGCTGGCCGTCGGGCAGGTCATGGCGCTGATGGGGATAGCGTGAACAGGCGAGAGCGCATCCTTCTGACCGGCTTCGGGCCATTCCCCGGCGTACGGGAGAATGCCACCAGCAAGCTTGTGCCGGAGATCGCGGCGCGGGCAGAACAGCTCAACTGGAATGTTCAAGTCGCCTTTGACGTGCTTCCGGTGGGGTGGCGGGACGGTCCCGATAGAGCCAGGCAGCTCATCGAGCAATTTGATCCGGCGGTGGTGCTGCATTTCGGTGTTTCAGAAGCGGCATCGGGGTTCGTGATCGAGACCCGGGCGGAGAACATCTGCAAGCCTCGCCCAGATGCTGCTGGGGAACTGCCCCGGCTTGAGCTGCTTGATCTCGAAGGGGCCGCCGACAAGGCATGTACGATCCCTTGCGCGGCGATTGTTTCGCGACTGCGCGAAAATGGCCTGCCGGCGGAATTGTCGGAGGACGCCGGCGGCTATCTGTGCAACGCGGTGCTGCTCGATACATTGGCACGAGCGCGGCCGGGACTACGAGCGGGCTTCATACATGTCCCCACCTGTCTGGCGGCGGATAGCCGGCCGATGACGATGGCGGACGCCGTGCGCGGTGGATTGCAAATTGTTCACGCCTGCCTCGACCAAGAAATCCTTGGAGATGAAGTTCAAAGAGAAGTCGCGCCGACACCTACCGGGCCGCGCAGGAGCCAAGCATGAACTGCTTCTAGGATAACTTGAGCTGAGCGAGCGCCTTGGTGAGTGCCGGAGCCGTACGAATGGTACCGACCTCGATGCCGCGCCAGCTTTTGAGGATATCGCGGTGCATCAGCCCGACGGCCTCGGGGACCACATGCTCGACGATGGCCATCGCGGTCCCGGCGGAGGCGCGGGTGGTGCCATCATCAACCTTGAGCGCGAAGCCGACCTTGAGTTCAGGAAAACCGCCGCAATAGACGCCCTCCGCGCCGGTCTTCAAGAACACGCGGCCGGGAAGTCTCGCCATGACGACACTGTCCACACGCCCTGGACCGGCGACCAGATCGGGTTCGCTCCAGCAGGCTTGCATGATGCGCTGGAACGCTGCTGCGCGTTGCGCTTCCAGGCCGTGACCGCTGACCAATTTGGCGAAGACCTCGGCCATTGACTGCAGCGGCATCGCCCAGTTCGGCAATGAGCACCCATCAAGCCCCATCACGTCGGAACCGAGCTTCAGGCCAGATAACTGGCACAGAATCTCAAGGACGCGCTGCTGCATGGGGTGGTCAGCGCGCCAGTAATCCTCAATCGGCAAGTTTGTATGGCGCGCCGTCGCAAGCATACCGGCGTGCTTTCCAGAACAGTTGTTGTGCAATTGAGTTGGCTCGCCGCCGGCGCGCCAGAGCTCCTTGGCAGCCTTGGCGCCAAGCGGGGTGTGACGACCACAGCCGAGGTCCGATTCATTTAGACCCACCGCTGTGAGCATCGCCTCGGCGACCTTGGTGTGCGCGGCGGTTCCGGTATGCGAGGCACAAGCCAGCGCAATTTCCGCATCGCCATAGCCGTAACGATCGGCGGCGCCGGTTTCGATGAGTGGCAGGGCCTGCAGGGATTTTACAGACGAGCGCGGGTAAATTGCGCGCCGCGTATCTCCAAGCGAAAGCAATACGCCTGAGGTCGCACTGACAACCGCGAGCGCGCCTGTATGAAAGCTCTCCAGCAGTGGACCGCGGGTCACCTCGATCAAAGTTGGATTCGTCATACGCCCCTCAGGTCGGGCTCATGAGTTGCCATTGCCCGCTCGGACTTGTCACGAGAGCCTTAGCAGTCGCGCCCGTTGAATGCCAGTCCGTAAAGTGACCTGCTTGATGTTCTTGTGGGTTTTGCGGGCGCCTGTGGATGCTTGCCACGTGGCCTTTAGACCGGCAACCTGCGCCGGCGCCAGGGGGTATCGATACTGGCGTGGCGATCCCCCAGCTGGCGCCACTTCGCGAGCAGCGAGGACCTCAGTTCCTGCACCGACACTTCGCCACTGAAGAACCCATCTTCGAATGGATCCTGACCGATCGATGCGTAAGCATTGGCGAAAGCATACTGCAATTCGACAAATGCCAAGTCGAGTTTCACACGCGCCACAAGGGTATTCATTTCTTGGCGAATCGCGGTTTGCTCGCGCCGCTAGTTCCTAGATCAGGACCGCGCTATTGCCGAGTTCTCTCTTGCCGCCTGCCGTGCGCGCGGTGCGCGCTTCGACTAGGTCGATTCTGCGCTCCGTAAGCCGCAGACTGTGCTCAAGATCCGAAGATTTCAATCTCGCCAGAGTCTGTCCTTTTTGGAAGAGTGACGGCTGCCAGCAAATCTGGAGCGGAGCTGGCTGGGGCGGGAGGACTCGAACCTCCGAATGGCGGTACCAAAAACCGCTGCCTTACCACTTGGCTACGCCCCAACGGAGGACAGGGGTGATACCCGCGTTTGCCGGCCCATGCAAGCCCTTGGGTCGCCGGAGTTGCAGCAACAAATAGTGCTGGAACCGCGCCGGTAAGGGCGCGGTTCGACGTGGCGTATGGTTGTAGTGCCTACTTATTCGGCGGGCTCAATGGCATGGCCGCCGGTCACGCGCCTTGGCAGGGCGAAGGCAGTCACAATGAAGATGAAACCCATCGCCAATCCGATGGCCTCCCCGGGGAGGCCATCGATCAAAGCCGGGTAGCTGGAACCTTCGATGGTTCCGAGCGTCGCTTTGCCACCGGCAATCTTCTCCAGAACCCCGCTTGATTTCACCCAGGCAAAGGAGCCCATGTAGGCGGCCGCGCCAACGAGGCCGCCTAGAACGAATACCAGCCCGTCAAAGCGGCCGGTTGCAGCAGCCGTGAGGCCGGTGCCGGGGCAGTAGCCAGCGATCGCGAAGCCGGCGCCAAGCAACAGACCACCTATGAAGACGCCGACGTAGGCCGTCTTCACCGACAGGTGGCCAACGTCGACCAGTCCGAGAACGAGCCCGCCAAACAGCAATACGGAGGCGACGCCGATGCCCGCCAGGATCGTCTTCATCAAATGCAAGTCGGTGAGGTTCAGCATTTTGATGATGTACCCGGGATTGGTCGCGCCGATGCGATCGAGGACGAAACCGAACAGTCCGCCCAAAAGTAGTGCGAGAAAAATCTGCTGCATGGTTCAGGCCTCCTTGCGGAACAGATAGAGTGCGATTGGAATACCGGCGAGGAAGGCTCCCGCGGCGAAGATGTAGCCGGACACAGAGGTTTGCATCATGCCGCTCATCATATGACCGGATGTGCATCCTCCCGCGAGGCGCGCGCCATAAAGCACGATGAAGCCCGCCAGGAAGGCAGCCGCGTAGCGCTTTAATACCGAGTCGCCGAAGTTGGCGCGCCAGATAGCGGGCATGTGGCGCTCGGCTGTCGGAACACCGCCGCGAAGAGCCGCCGAAAGCGCCGCGCCCAGGATCATCGCGATGACGAAGACGAAGCTATAGTTCAGCGGGTTGGCAACCGACTTGGCGTATTTGCCGCCGCTCTTGTTGAGATATGCATTGGGGCTAGCGTATCCGCTCTTTGCTTCTCCGGATTCCACCACAACGCTTGGGTCGACGGCGTTCCAGAGAATTCCATCGAGGATCACGAACTGGGTCGAGACGCCGATGGGCTTGACCAGTAGCACGGCGGCAAAGAACACCGCACCGAGCAGCAGGCCGCCCATTTTCCAATTCAGAGGCATTGCTGGATCTCCTTCTAAACATATTCTTTTTCTTGAATATATTGTGGTGAACGGCAAAGGCAATGATGAATGTCAATCGATCGGAGGCAGCGCTCGTGATCCAGGCATGAGGCTGTTCAACAACGCGAAGGGCGCCTCGCCCGACGTTTTCAAAGAGTCGAACAATAAGGCCAGAAGCCTCCCCGGACCGCCGGAATTGTCCGCCTGAAGCGCTTGCAGTAGACAATGGCCCTGGCTATAAATTTCGACTTGCCGGACAAAAGCTGCCACTCCCGATGGCGGCGGGCCAGCTAGCAGTGGTGGCGATCGGCATATTTTCACAATCGGCGGAGCGTAGCGCAGCCTGGTAGCGCACTTGCTTCGGGAGCAAGGGGTCGGGAGTTCGAATCTCCCCGCTCCGACCACTCACTTATTGATATAAAACTATTTTTTAAATCGTTCCGAATTTCCGCATGTCGCCGCACACAGAAGTATGCGCGCCTCAGTGACCCGCAGCGGGTGCCCAGCTTAGTGGCGAAGCGGAGGGATTGGAAATTGATCTCGTTTGTTCATCCGCGGGGAACAAACGACAGATTTCAGGCTAGGGGATACGGCAAGAAACCGATCTATGAAGAGCCATTCGCACCCGCACCGGTATAGCTTACCAGTGGTTTCGCCTCTGCGGTCGGGGCATTTCTTATTCGGTGACCGTTCGACACTCAAAGTCTCGCGTCTCAAACCGATAGAGGCCTTGATATGCGAATGAACAACAGACAATTCACTCAGGGTCGGATCGACCTAGCAAAACGG
>DAOUZE010000015.1 GCA_030665765.1 Filomicrobium sp. | reverse complement strand
AGTGAGATTGGAAACGAGCAAGTCTGCAAAAATATGATGCCGAGCATCCGCAAATTTAATCAGAGCTTCGACAAGAAATAGTCTCTGCGGTCGACCTGGTGGGCTCCGGAGGCACTCTTGATTTCGGTATGGTGCGATTTGTAGTGCGCTTGTACGCCACGAACCACCTTTCGGAACCAAGTGGTGATCCCGGGAACCCTGATATGGCGCCCTGGCAGTAGCTAGACTGGGGAAGCTATACAAATGCAAAGGTCATCAAAAACCCGCCAGACATGGGCATGGTCGTTATGTAGGGAAACGCCAATACGACGGAGCGGGAAGTCCATAGCCCGACACAACAGGTTTTTCTCTGCCTAGGTAATGTTCGCATAGTGCTCGTGAATATGGGCGGCGAGCAGTCGCTCGCAGAGCTCCGCCGCAAGGAACGCATCGACCATAACATCTTCTATCGCTGGTCAAAGGGGTGTCGCGTAGCCGATAAGGCGCGGCACGGCGGCGACGTCAAAACTGAAGCTTCTTCGGATGAAGTTCAGGATTTCAGCGCCGAGGCGGGTTGGCCGAAGGAAGCGTTGGCTGCCGTCACGTTTTGAAACCGATTGTTATCAATCTTCATCCACTTAGGGAATTGGGAGTGAACTGCTTCGACTGATATTGGTCTCTGGAGAACACAATCTGCCGCAACTGCTAGGTGCGAACACCACTGCCTGTCCAATCTACTGCAGCCCAAAGAACTGCCCAAGGAGTGTTGGTTCAGAGTACTTTTTTCCTCGTCGCCGAGGTGGCTTGGCACGACGAGTGCTGACATGGCGGCGTCGGACGCAGGAAATGGGTGCTGACGGCTGCGCGGCGATGGCAGTTCCGTCCCATTCGCCGCAGAGCTTGCCGATCCGCCCGCCGGCATCCTTTGCTCCTTCAAGACAGGCGAGTCCGCTACCGTCCTCCCGCGCGAGAAAACGAAGTCCCCGTGAATTCGTTTTCTTATCGTCGAGACCACTGGCGAGTTTGTTAAGAACGCGAATGCGCCGTTTCGCCTTTTTTGGCTTCATGCGACGCGCCTTCAAGTGCATTTTGTCGAGCGGCCAGACTTCGATTGCCTTGGCCGAAAGGCGGCCGTTCTCATTCTCAGCCAGATGAACCTTCGCCATCAGCCCGTAATCGCGACATGGACCGAACCGCGACATGTCCTGCATCCCCAGGTGCAGAAGGTTGCCGAGACCGTAGAAGACAAGTAGCCCGTCGATTTCCTGAACGCCGGCAGGGACGTGTGCATGGTGGCCGACCACAAGGTCGATCCCCATTTCCCGAACCGCTCGATCCCGCAATTTCTTGATTTCATTCGCCCCCGGTCGAACGCTCAATTCAATACCGTAATGAACCGACAGCACTCGGAAATCACCATCTTCTCTTGAAAGACTTTCGACCGCCTCATTGAAATCCCGCGACGAATAGAAACCGAGAATACCCGGTGATCTTTTCGATGGCGCCCACCCCCCAATACCGATTGCGCTGAACAGCAAACGTTGCCCCTTTATTTGGACAACGGACGGGTTCGCTGCATCTTCGCGGGAAATTCCGAGCCCCGGATACGCCAGAAGTCCATGAGGACGCAGTTTGTCGAGTTCGAGAAGTGTTTCGCGCATGCCCGGCGTGCCGTAATCACCAACATGATTATTGGCCGTAGATAAGACGTTGAACCCGATATCGACGAGATGCCGAACGCCGGCGGGGTGACTTCTAAAGACGAATGTCTTCTTCTTGACTGGAAGTGAATTTTTCGCGGTAACGATTGTCTCCAAGTTGGCAAAATTGACGTCGCCGTCAATCAGGCCGGAAATTTCTGCCGTTAAGTCGTCCCAAGCGTAAAGCTGTCCATGCCGGCGTGCACCGCGCGGATTGACCGGTTGCCCGCTCCCTCCAAGACCGAGGTCGCCGCCAATGACGAGCCTTATCTGATTTGTTTCTTTTGCAATGTCCTTATCCGCGGTCGCGGCGGCAGGACCCATGATCAGGAAAGCCAAGGCTGTCACAATCAACAACCAGCCCCTTATGGATGCGGATGGCACACGAGCGCCCAGCCGATAACTTTCATTGCTCACCGGCAACAGCCCCCTGCGCCCCAATGCAAAGGAGTAATCTAGCACCGAATCGTGTTTCCAATCGGCACCAACGAGACAAATTGAGCAAGTTGCTTCAGAGCTGACGGTGAGCACTCGAAGAGATGCTCAAGGGCTGAATAGTGTTGCCCGGATCGCGGCCTCATGGTCGCTGGCGGAGGAAACGAAAACTATCGAGTAAACGATTTTTTCTGGGCTGGTATGTTTGTTCGGCGCCACGCAACGTCAGTCTCAAATTGGGCAGCATCGAAGATCCATAAGAACGATCGTGATATCAACTTACTGTCCATTGATCGTTATAGTCTCCAAGGCACCCGTCTCTACCCCGTACTTGGCGATAATCGCTTCATAGGTACCGTTAGCCTTGAGCCGATCAAGCGCAGCCTTGACAGCGTCTCGAAGTACTGCACCCTCCTCGGTCTTTAGAAACGGAATCCCGACGTGTCTGCGTGCGAAGGGGCTCCCGATCGGAACATAGAGCCCAGGATCGAGCTTCTCGAAGTAGCTGAGCGTCTCACTACCGTGAACCGCGGCATCGAGTCGGCCCATCTTGAGCTGCATGCGGGCATCAAAGGAACCCTCTGTGCCGATAACGATAATGGCTGGCCTACCTTCCGCTTCGCAGTGCTCCAACGACCACTTTGCGAGATCATCGGGCCAAGTCCCCGCCCGACCTGCCCCAATCCGTTTCCCGCACAACATCGCCAATTCTGCATTCGTGGCATCATCAGACCGTACGGTGACGACAGCTTCCGACGTCAAGTAGTCGACAAAATCGAAAAGTTCACGCCGCTTTTCCGTATCAGCCATGAATGCTAAGATCATGTCGATGCGGCCTGTTTTCAGTGACGGCAGCATCTGTGCGAAACCGATTTCGTTCCACTCTGCCCTAACCCCGAGTTCATGAGCAATGGCTTCTCCGAGATCGATGTCAAAACCGGAGAGCTTCATCGAGTAAGGTTGTTTGTAGGTGATGGGCGGATAATTTGGATAGGTTCCGATTACAAGGCGGCCACTTTTGGCTATTCGCTCTGGCAGGTCCTTCGCGAATACCGGCGAAACTCCGCAGCACATGGAGCAAGCTGCAAATAGGCGGGCCAGGGTAGTCAGCGTATTCAGCATCACCGCTCAGCCCCAATGAAATCGCGCGTCCTCTGCTCGGTTGGCTCCGTGAGGATTGTTGTGGGCAATCCCTGCTCGACTATACGGCCACGATCCATGAACACGACGTTCGAAGCGGCATCACGGGCGAAAGCTAATTCGTGCGTGACGACGATCATTGTCATTCCGGTACTCGCCAAGTCGTGCATGACGGCGAGCACCTCACCGACAAGTTCCGGGTCTAAGGCCGATGTTGGCTCGTCGAACAGAAGTAGTTTTGGTCGCATCGCGAGCGCGCGAGCGATGGCTACTCGCTGCTGCTGCCCCCCTGAAAGTTCGGCTGGGTAGGCCCCGCTCTTGTCCGCAAGACCGACGCGCTCAAGCAGTGCCACAGCTTCATCCATCACCTCGCCTCGGGGTCGATTCAGGACGCGAAGTGGTCCTTCAACGATGTTCTCTCGCGCCGTCATGTGCTGGAATAGATTGAAGCGCTGGAATACGGTACCTGTCTTCATCCTCTGCCCAGCAATTTGACCCTCGGAGAGTTCTAGGAGCTTATCACCCTTCCGCTCAAATCCGAGAAGCTCGTCTTCGAGAAAGATCGCCCCACTATCGGTGGGCTCCAGCTGGTTGATGCATCGGAGTAGCGTGCTCTTTCCTGAACCGGACGGCCCGATGATGCACTGAACGGCACCTCGGGGTATTTCGAGCGAGACCTCATCGAGCGCTTGCAGGGCGCCGAATCGCTTCGAAACATTTATAATACTCACCATTGGGCTAGGCATTTTCGACAGCCCTCCCAGGCTTATGATTGCCTCGATGAGTTTGCCCTTTAGCGAAAGAGCGCTCTAGCTGATATTGACCGATCTGCAGGAGTGTCACGACGATCAGATACCAACCGGCGGCTACTATAAGGAGCTCAATGACGCGCGCATTGGCATAATATATAGTCTGGGCGTTACGCAGGATTTCGGCATACTGAATGACGCTGGCGATCGAAGTCAGTTTGACCATGCTAATAACTTCATTACCGACCGGCGGGATGATGACGCGCATAGCCTGCGGCAGTACAATCCGGCGCAAGGTCAAGAGTCGCGTCATTCCAATAGACTTTGCGGCCTCCGTCTGCCCAGAATCAACCGAGAGAATTCCGGAACGCATGACTTCAGCCGTGTAAGCCCCCTGGTTAAGGCCAAGACCGAGTAGGGTGGCAACGAACGGAGTCATAAACTCGACGGTTCGCACTTCGATGAGCCCGGGTATACCGAGTGTCGGAAACACTAATGCTAGATTGAACCACAGGAGTAGCTGTAGGATCAGCGGTGTCCCTCTAAACAACCAGATATAGCCCCACGCAACTACACGGATCACTGGATTTGGCGACATGTACATAACCGCAAACACGACACCGAGCGCTATGCCGAGGCTCATGGCGCAGATAGTCATGACGACTGTGTTGACGAGGCCGAACAGGATTGCAGGCGCCGCAAAAAACTCGGCGACGACCCCCCAAGCGATGTCCCCTTCGGCGAAAGCCTTAATGACCAAAGCGAGGAGGACCGCGATCACCGCCGCGGTGACCCAACGGCCAAGGTGCCGCCGAGGAACGATCTCAAGGTTGGCAATGGCTTTGCGCTCGCCGCGCGTGGGCGCTAAACCTGTACGCGATAAATTGTTCTGCTCCATGATCTCACCCCGCGACCCTGCATTGCGACCAGGCTCGGCACTTCTCACACACCCCTAAAAGTCTCACGACCCTCAATCTCCATAACTTCACTGTTTGTCAGACGTTGCGATGCCTGGTGCTGTCGCTCAAGGCGCCGTTGATACCAACCACCCGCCTTCGCCAGAAAGATGCCGACGAGGATCACACTGCCGCCGATATAAATGGGCGTGCTTGGGACCTCACCGAGAAGGAGAAACGCAAAGAATACTGCTGCGATCGGTGAGAATGATTGTGCCAGTGCGACGTCCTGACCGCGAGCATTGCGAACACCGAGAAGGAACAGAGTCTGCCCTCCGGCAACGATGAGGCCACCATAGACCAGCATCCACTTCCAGACGACGGGCGCGAAAATGTCGGCGTAGTGGTCGGGACCGTAGAAGTAGTAGGCCCAGAAGAAGTATATGACGGCCCCCACCAACATGCGAAGCACGGCGAAAATCCCGAACGGTACCGATTTGAGGAACATCTTCGAGAGCAGTGTTCCGAGCGCAAGCATGAGTGCGGTTAACAGGGCGTAGATCTCGCCTTTGCCGAGCATGAAGCCCCCGCTGTCGCGCGACATCAGGTAGATGATCAGCAAGACACCAACGAAGGAAACAGCAGCGCCTGCGGCTGACCACGGGTCAGGGCGATCGGCCAGTAGTGCCGCGGCAAATACCATGAACATGATGGGCTCTATGCGTCCGAGAAATACGACATTGGACACCGTGGTGTTCTCAAGCGCCAGAAAGCCGAGTGCGGGAGCTACAAAACCAGCCAGAACCCCCATCACCAAAATTCCTGCCCAATCGGCCTTGGTGAGCTTTCTGAAATTGTCGGACGTCCAGTCCTTACGGTGCAGGATGAAAAGCACCGCAGCCGCAACAAGGTTTCCGGCGAACAGTACGTTGCAAAAGCTTATCGGGTTGCGCCCATCGATGGGATTGGCGGCACCGATTTCGGTGAGAAGAACAATGACGGACTTTGCCATTGCAAAGATTGCCAGCGCCGCCCACACCATAATCGCGGCGTACTTGGTAGCGTCGTCAGCCGCCTCGGATCCCGCGGCGGCCGTCGGGCTTGGGCGCTCGATCATGTCGGATCACTCGCTCCCTGAAATCAGTCAGCGTCGCATAATTCCAAATAGATCGCAGACTGGTCGGCGAGCGGATACATTCCAAATTTGGCGTTGGTGTGCAATGCCGCTGCGTTCGTAGGGCTTACGACGGCGATCACACGGTGTGCGGCCAGCTGACGTCGAGCTTGAACCAGACCGGCTGCCGTGATCGCCGAGCCGAAACCATTGCCCCTTGCATCGGGGTGGACAGAAACGCCGAGCAGGATTGCAGTGTCGGCGAGTTCAGGTCCGGCTCCCTCGAGATCGGCGAGACTAGCCGAAGCCAGTAGTCGCCCCTCGAAATCGTGATAGCACACCGTCGCTATCCTACGGTGCGAGCTGCGCAGAAAAGCGCCAGGCAAAGGCGTCAAGCCAACAGCAATCTGCAGATCCTGCAATTCGCGAACCGTCGAGCTGGTCGCATCCTCTGCCAAAACGGAGAGGTGTCCCCCCGTCGATACGTTGAAGCGTGAAAGCGTAGCGAGCGCCGGAAGAAAAAAGGTGTTTGCGTCTGCGCCAATAATCGGCATATGGCCAGACACGTCGGCACCCGCCGACCGGGTCGTGTCGGCGACAGCGCTCACTTCATCTGTGTTTCCGAGTAGCAGCACACGGCGGAAAGCAACAATGAGGCGGTGTGTTTCTGCGATACCTATGTCTGGTACAAAGGCGGCTACCGAACGTCCGAAAGAGACGGCGCCATCTAGTTCTACAAGCTTATCGTGCTCGCGGTGGATCAGCTTTTGAGTGTTTTGCTGTAATGGCGTCCCGGCGGGCTCAATGCCAAATTTACGTTGCGGGATCTCGGCGTACCGCTCGGTCTCTTCGGTCCAGTGATGAAACTGATGCATTGGCATTTTCCGATCTAGGCAAAAGCGTTAAGTTAATAATCTTGACAGGTTGTAAAGCAAGCCTTGTGGCTGGCCACATCGCCTTAAAACGTGGCTTGAAATTTGCGTTTCTCAGACTTGGCAAAAATAGAATGCAGTCAAGTTGCCAAACAGACCAATCAATGGTTTTCACAAGACGATCACAGCCCAAACGAGCGCAATCACGTCCTTGTCAGAAGGCTTTGGAAAATAACTGAATAATCAAATCAAGTCGACAGGAACTCTCACCCCTGAAGCTAATCGAAGGCTTGGTCGTAAGGTTGCTGCCGCGCCCGCGCAGGGTTGATGGAGACAATCCGCGTTATTGGCCTATGAGGCACGCGGCCCCTTCGCTTGCTGGTGCTATCCTCCGCTCAACACCATCTCTGGGTTTGAAGTTGCGGTGGGCGCCCCGTTCTTTTCCCTAAAAAACGATAACGGGAGCCGCCTAGATCTATATCATTCTTCATCCAAGATGCGCTATTTCAGCGTTGCCCCAAGGCGTTTCAATCCGGTTCGCGTTGTCAGTAGGGGATGCCAGCCGAGCGTCTTTAGCCGCGAGTTGTCTACGATTAAGTCGCCGCTCAATCGATCGAAAATATCAGAATAACCCAGCAAACTTGATGTGACGTGAAATAGACGAGCTGGCAAAGGTAGCGTTAAACCGAGCCGCCCGCTACCTGCACGCAGCATCGCGATGATCTCTGCCACATCCAGGGCACCGTCGTCGGAGACCAAGAAGGCGCGTCCTAGAGGTTGATCCGTTTCGATAGTGGCACGTACCGCTTGGGCAAGATTCTCGACTGCAAGCAACGACCGTCGTCCTGCTGGGTGCGGGAGTGCTAACGGCCAGTGCATACGGGCGATCCGTAGGAGAGAGGCCATGTTCCCTCCCACGCCCTCTCCATACACTAAGGCGGACCGCAACGCGGTCCAATCGAGTCCCACCTGCGCCAGCCCCTCCTCGGCAGCGAGTTTTGATCTGCCGTAGGCGTCTGTTGGTGCTGGCGGAGAATCCTCGTTGATGACGGCGGTGGCGGAGTACCCGGTCTGGGCGCGCACAGAAGAGAGAAAGATAAAGCGCCTCGCCCCCGCCCGGTGGGCGGCAGTCGCCAGCGCTACCGTCGCATCCGTGTTTATAGTGCGGTAGTCATCTTCCGGGCGTCCCGACATTGTGTTGGCCAATCCCGCCGAATGAACGACGATGTCAGCGTCTTCGAGCGCACGACCAAGGTTTATTGGTCGCACGAGATCACCAATGACAGCACTGTCGGCGTCAGGCATCTCGTCAACGGGGCGCCGAAGCAGAACGCGCACTCGGTACCCGTTCGCACGCAAGTCGGAAAGGAGCGCACGTCCAATGAAACCTGTTGCGCCGGTGAGTGCGATAAGGGGGGAACTCATTGGGATTGAGTATTTGTAGGTGTAGCTTCTGGCCTCATTGCCGATAACTTGAGTTGTTCAATACCCGATTGCTAATTCTGCTGCGGTTTTCGAGTAGGCATTGTCCTGCCTAAACTCGGCTTGAATTGTTCAGCTGCTTTTCCCGTCCAGATACTCAAGCATCATAAGGGCGATGACGTTTGTCCAGCGATGGCTGCTGTTGAGCGTGCCGCCGGTAAGTTGTTTATCAAACGACCTCATACCACGTACTCATCCCGCCGCGCTGATGCCCGAGCATGTGGCAATGAAGCATCCACTTACCGGGGTTGTGCGCCTTGAAGGCGATGGTCACGGTCTCGCTTGGCTGCATAAAAACAGTGTCGCGCCAGAAACGCTGCGGTTCGCGGCCAGAGTGGGAAATCTCCCGCACGTGATGGCCGTGGAAATGCATCGCATGCGGCCAGGCTGTCTTGTTGATCATCCGTACGATAGCGGTTTTCCCAGTTTCCAGAACAGCCAAGGGCTTGTCGGGAAAACCAACCGTCCCATTGAAGGCCCAGGCTTTTTTATGCTTTCGCACAAGTTCGCGGATGCCGAGCTCCTGACCTTTATACTCGGCGGATCTGAAGGCCGACCGCGCGCCCCCTGACATAACCAAATCAATCGGCGCGGCGTTATCTAGATCGATGTCGGTTGGCATCGGATTCGGCTGAAGGATTGGAAAATCAGCGAGCACGTTCTGGCGCTGGCGACGTTTTTCGTCATAGACGAGCCAACCGGCCGTTAGACGTTCGCGGCCGGCGTGCGCCACGATTTCCGATTTTGTGCCTGGCTCCTCTGTGCAATCCAGAATGAGATCCGCCCGCTGCGCGGGTGCAAGCAGAATGGTGTTGCGGGCAGGAGCGAACGGCCGGTCAACGGGTTGTCCGTCCAAGGCTACAACCAGTGGATCATGACCATCGAATGAAACACCCATGACACGGGCATTCGAAGCATTGATGAGACGAAGGCGTAATCGTTGACCTGACAGGACAGAGAAGTCCTGGGTGAACTTGCCGTTCAGCGTTAGGATATTTCCAAGGCGGCCCGCGTGCGAAATGTCGTGCATGCTCTCGAAACTGGCGTCGTCGATCTTTCCTTTCGTGCCGATCCTCCAGTCGTCGAAGATCATGACAAGATCCTGATCCACCTCGGGCGGTTTTGCCTCATCGACAATAAGGGCACCGTGCAGGCCGCGGGCGAGCTGCTCCCAGGTTCGATAGTGGGGATGGTACCAGTAGGTGCCTGCGTCCGGTGGGGCAAACCGGTAGTTGAAGGAGTCACCGTGCTGCACTGGAGGTTGGGTAAGGCCTGCAACCCCGTCCATTGCATTTATGATGCGGATACCGTGCCAGTGAACCGTCGTCGGCTGAGGCAATTTGTTGATGAGTTCAACGTCAAATTCCTGCCCTTGTGGGACGCGCAGCGTCGGACCAGGCACTAAGCCGTTATAGCCCCAGATCGGCGTTTGTGGTTGGCCCGGTTCCAGCAAGTGGGCGCTACCGGGTTTCGCTACGAGCCTCAGAGCACTGTCGCTGCGGGCAAAGCCTGCGCTCATAGGCGCAGCAAGAGCCAAAGCGGACGCTGCTGCCGAGCCATGTACGAATGTTCGCCTATTGATCATGATGTGCTGGTGGCTCTCCATCCTGAGTACATTTCCGCTCGATCGAACAGCATTGTTGCGCGCGATCGACTTACCAAGGGCCGAGCTGCCTATGTTGCAGGATCAAGATAGAATTCAAAGGAGAACTAGAGGGCCCTTCGCAAAATCATTATCCCTGCTGGTACAAGGAAGCGGAGATTGTGCGATAGCGGAGGGAATTATGAGGATTGCCGCTAGGGCCCGACTTTGATGAATTGGTGCGGTCGAGAGGACTCGAACCTCCACGGTGTTAACCACTACGACCTCAACGTAGCGCGTCTACCAATTCCGCCACGACCGCATCGCCCGCACGCCATGCGACGAACCCGCGTTGCGCGGTACCCAAGAGTGCATGACGACGGAGCAGCAAGCTGCTATCAGATGGCTGGGGAGATAGCAAGGGGTTTGCGCGGAGCGCCCCAACTTGAAAGGGGATGCGGCAGATTGCATTGCCGATGGCACTTCGCAGGCCCAGAAATCAGGCACCACGGACCGGCAGCTTGTAGGCAGGATGAAGACATCTGAGATAGACTGGGCCACCGCTCCAGAGCCGCTTGATTATGCTGCGGCCGTCGCATTCATGGAGCGCCGGGTCGCAGCGATCGCGACCGGGTCCGCGCGGGAGCTGATCTGGCTGATCGAGCATCCCCCGGTCTACACTGCCGGCACCAGCGCAAGGCCCGAAGACCTCATTGATCCGGACAGGTTTCCCGTGCACCGGACCGGTCGCGGCGGGCAATACACTTATCATGGACCCGGTCAGCGGGTGGTCTATGTCATGGTCAACGTCCGTCGCAGGTTTGAGGGAGATGTCAAACGTTTCGTCGGCGTGCTGGAGGATATCGTGATCCAGACGTTGGCCGGCTTCGGCATTCATGGCGAGGTGCGCTGTGGCCGCGTCGGTGTGTGGGTGGCGCGACCTGAACTCGGCCCTCATCGAGAGGATAAGATTGCAGCCTTGGGGATCCGCATCCGTCGTGGCATCAGTTTTCATGGCTTGGCGCTTAATATCGATCCGGACCTTTCTCACTTCGATGGAATTGTGCCGTGCGGGATTTCAGAGCATGGCGTGACGAGCCTTCGCGATCTGGGTCAGGGGCTCGCGATGAGCGAGCTCGACGCGGCCTTGAAGCAGGTGTGCGCGAGAGAGCTTGGAGAGCTGCGCGATGTTGGTGTTATCGGGGGCGATGCCATGACAGACGCTCGTAAGACGTGAGGCTTATCTCCATTCCTGAGAAAGCCGACTCCAGTTTTTGTCGATTGATTGATATTTCGGCGAACCCGGCAGTTGTGAAACATTGCGGATCGCGAGCCCAAATTCCGCCTCAGAAATGACCCTGAGCGGGCACAGACTATTTGCAAGATTGAAGTGCGGGCTGAACCGGCAACGTTGTCCCCCGGGGTAGAGATTGGGACATGTTTGCCGGCCGCCGAAGGGGGAGGGAGCCACCATCGCGCCGCAGCGCCTGCACCGCCGACAAGGCGGGCAACGCTTGGCGTGAAGAATTGGAACAGGGCTCCGATGTCGGCACGCAATAGAATCTTTTTGCCTTCACTCTTAAGCGCGGCGCTGACCGGTCTGCTTGCTTTGGAGAGTTTGAATTGGACCGAGGCGCTGGCGACGGAACCTGCGCCAGCGACTGCTCCTCAAGCTTCCGCTGAAGCCAAAGGCGAGTTCGATTCCGTGGAAGCGCTGCGAGAATACGCCAGGACGCACCGATCCCTCACCGGCCACGCGAGAAAAGCGAAGAGCAAGCGGGGCGGGACCAAGAACAAAAAGCTGGCAGGGTCCGGCAAATCAAAAGGTCCAGCAGCCGGCGGGCATGGCTGGACGACAAAAGTGATCACTAAGGGCAAAACTCCGGCATCCGCTAAGAAGCGTCACAAGGGCCTTCCGCCGGGAGCTTTGGGCGGCTTAGGCGTGCCGACGGCTGAGGAGAAAGCCGCCGCTGGTCAGAGCGATGAACTGCTGGTTCCCATTAAGCCTCAAGAACGGACTAAGTCTCGTGGTGCGCGGGCTGCCAAGGGATCGAGTGCCGCCAGCGAAGAGCATTTGGCACTCTTCGTTGAAAACCGCTATCCGTCTGCAGCCACCTGCGGGGTGTGCCATCCCAAGCATTACAAAGAGTGGTCGGTTTCTCAGCATGCCTATGCGCAGCTGAGCCCGGCTTATCTGTCGCTGAATAACAAGATCAACCAGCTTTCGAACGGCTCCAATGGAGACTTCTGCCTGCGATGCCATAGTCCTGTCGGCGCTAATCTCGGTGAAAGTTCGTATGCCTCTAACCTCGACCGTCATCCGACGTCGCGTGAAGGCATCACCTGCGTTGTCTGTCATCGCATCAACAAGGCCTACAACAAGGCAAGCGGGCGGCTGGCGTTGGTCGAGGGTGGGTTGACCGAACCCATCTTCGGGCCGGAGGGGAACGCCGGCGTGAAGAATGTTCTCGATAAACCCAGCAAGTTTCGCGTCGTGACGGACCCGGAAAAGAAGGGCCGGCAACTGCACGCGGAGGCGCGCGTCTTCAACCAGATCAAGACGCCGGTGTTTTGCGGCACCTGCCATGACGTGACCTTGTTCAACGGCTTCCGACTCGAGGAAGCTTACAGTGAGTATCGCGTATCACCGGCGGCCGCTCGCGGAGAAACCTGCCAGGATTGCCATATGGGCAAGGAGCAGGGCCGGGTCTCGGGCTACGAGCAAGGACCGGCGGCGATTGTCGGGGGGGAACCCACACAATCGCGAAAGCTCACCAGCCACCTGTTCGCAGGGCCCGACTTCTCGCTCGTCCATCCTGGGATCTTTCCGCACAATCAGCGCGCAGCCGCGCTCAAGACGATGCACGAGTGGCTGCAGTTCGATCACGAAGCGGGCTGGGGCACGGAGAAGTTTGAGTCGAATATCCCCAAGGGCAAGAAGTTCCCGAAAGCGTGGGAAAGTGCTGATGACCGATATGATGCCCGGGAAATTCTCAATGACCAGTTCAAACTCCTAGATTACGCGCGGATCAAGCGGCTTGAGGTTCTTCGCAACGGTTTCCTTCTCGGAGACGCGATTATCGATCAAGCTGACGATAGTGGTCTTGCGTTCCGTATCCCCGTGCGAAACGGCACGGACGGGCATAACGTGCCAACAGGCTTCACCGGTGAACGGCTCATCTGGCTTGAGGTGACGGTTCGCGACCGCGATGGCCAGGTCGTCTTCCGCTCCGGACACCGCGACCCCAATGGCGATCTGCTCGATGGACACTCGTCCTACGTTCACGCCGGCAAGATGAAACAGGATCCTTACCTGTTCAGCCTGCAGTCCATCTTCGTTACTCAAAACGGTCGTGGCGGCGAGATCGAACACGTGATCCCAATCCCGTTCCCAACCTTCGCACTACCCCGAGTGCTGCCCTCAACAACATCACTGGTGTTCACCGGCGAGCCGGCGACCGAGCGCAATCACAAGAAGGGGATAGAGCCGAATGGGGAACGTTGGGCCAGCTACAAGGTGGACGGCAGCGCAATGACGGGGCGGCCGCCCTACAAAGCAACCATCCGGCTCAACTCGCAGCCGATTCCGATCAATTTGCTCATTGCGATGCAGGACGTGGGGTTCGACTACGCGATGACACCACGCATGCTGGCCGACAAACTTATCAAGGGGACACAGACGCTCTGGGAGAAAAAACTCGTCTTGCAGAAATAACAATTGCCGGAACCTCGGGGGAGGAACGTCATGGGGTTTGGTGTGCCCAGTTGGGGGATGTGTGACGAACACGAATTTCGCCGTGCTTGCAGTGTTCTGCGTGTCGGTTGGCTGTGCCATGCCGGCTATGGCTCAAGGGCCTGAGACGGTTGAGCCGGAGACATACGAACGGGCGGACGAGCCGCCCGGGGAATACATCCGCGAGGAGCCTGAGGAGCCGTGGTACAGCTGGTTCTGGCCAATCGGCGACCGCGTGGAAGTGAAATCGATCAAGGACGACTACGTTCCCTTTACGACGGAAAAAGACCGAATGATGACTCGCGAGGAGGTGCTGGGCATCGCTGAGCCGTCCGCGTTTGCTCCGGACCCCTATGCCGACGAGGCCATTACTCCCGCAGGGCGGGCGAAACCGACTGTTCTGCCAGATCGCCCAGCGCTAATGGTTGAAGCTGGCAACGGGTTTCTCGATACAGGGCCGCTTGATGCCGGGTTTGAGGTGCCGGTTCTGGGAGCCGTGTGGCAACCACGGCTGTGGGCATATGCCATCAATCGCACCGCCTTTCAGACGTTCGATAACGGCTTTTCGGGCAACCCCAGAGAAACGGAGATCGCCAATCGGCTTGATCTGTTCGTCAATCTTCAGCTGACCGGCACAGAGAAGATCCTTCTCGGTCTCCGGCCGACGGACAACAACCGGCCGAACCGCTTTACGCGCTACACCTTCGAGGGCCAGGACCGTGGCTTCAACGATGAGTTCGGCTTCAATGTCGAGACTTTGTTCTTCGAGGGCGACTTCGGCAGTTTGTTTCCAAACCTCGATCAGGCAGGGATTTTGCCGATCGACTACGGCTTCACGGTCGGACGCCAACCAGTGGTCTTCCAGGAAGGTATCTTGATCAATGACACCATCGATGCGTTCGGCATTATCCGCAACAACATCCCGTTTCCTGGAACTTCAAACTTCCGCGTCTCCGCGATGTGGGGGTGGAACCGGCTTGACCGCAATGAGGTCTTCTCGCGCAACGAGAACATGTACGGTCTGTTTGTCGCGGCGGATGCGCATGTTTCGACCTTCAATCTAGATATGATCTACGTTGACGATCGCGGTCAGGATCGTGGCCCCGATCGCGATGAACGCGACGGTTTTTACGTCGGCGCCTCGGCGATACAGCGCTTGGCCGCCTTTGGCGGCATCAGCACCGCATTTCGCGTTAACAGCTCGTTTGCCCTGCAAGACGAAGTGCAGGGCGTTGTGGGCAACGGTACGCTTTTAACGGCGGAGCTCTCAAAAACGGTGCCGGGTTCCGACGACATCGTTTACTTCAACTCATTCCTCGGGTTCGGCAACTTTACCCAGGCCGGGCGCGAGGCGGTGGTTGGCGGACCGCTTGCGAACACCGGCATCCTGTTCGCGTCACCCAGTCTGTCGACCTATCTCGCTGAAATAGACCCTTTTGTTGAGGACGACCTCGTCGGCGGTGCGATCGGTTATCAGGCGTTCTGGGACAACAAACGCCGCAACGTGATTTTTGAAATCGCGGGCAGACAAAGCCTGCGCAACGATGGTCTCGGGGTCAACAGCCTTGGATTCGGCGTTCAATACCAACAGGCGGTCGGTCAGCACGCTCAGCTGACATTGGAGAGCTTCTACACCATCAACGAGAACTTTGATGATGGTTTGGGCGCGCGGGCTGAATTCCAGATTGTTTACTGATATTGGGGCAAGGAGATTCGCGAACATGGAAACTGCCATGGTCGTTCAAGCAACAGGCTGGCTTATGGTTGGGGGAACGGCGCTGCGCGCGCTGTGGTGGCTTGGCGCCAACTTGCTCAGCCGGCGGCATCACCAGCGATTGTCACACGACTTGATCGCGCAGGTCTTAGCGGAGGCGGAAAAGTCGGTGGGCGCGGGGCGTACGCAAGCACCACAAGCGCGCAAGCCGCGGCAAAGCCAACTTCCGCTACACGTGGTGCGGCGGGAATACGAGACCGCAGACCACTCCGTGTGCTCACTCTACCTGGCAGCTCCCGACGGTGCGCCGCTCAAGACCTACGGGCCCGGACAGTTTCTGACAGTCTCGTTCGAGGGAACGGACGGGCGGCCGCTTCAGCGTTGCTATTCGCTTTCGGAAATGCCGACACGGCCTCAAAGTTGCTATCGCATTACCGTCAAGCGCCTGGAAGGACAATCTAATTCAAACGGCGGTGCATGGAGTGGCGCGGCCTCGACCCAACTCGTCGATAACGTGCGTGTCGGGGACGTCATTGGGACCGCCGAGCCTGCCGGTTCCTTCGTACTCGATCAAACTTCCGACCGACCTGTTGTCCTGATTGCCGGCGGCATCGGCATCACTCCGCTCATGAGCATGCTCAACTGGCTCGTTGCGAGTGGCAGCCGGCGTGAGGTCGTCCTGATCTACGCAGTTCGCAACCGCGAGCAACATTCCTTCCAGGAGCATATTCGTCGTCTGCAAAAGCTCGCGCCCAATCTGACAACTCTCGTCTTCTATTCACAACCGACCGCCGATTGCCGGCATGGCATCGACTTTGACCATGCGGGCAGGATCGACGTGCGAGCGTTGAAGCCACTGCTTAGTGCACGCGACTTTGTGTATTACATGTGCGGCCCCACGCAAATGATGGCGTCGTTTCGCGCGGTTTTGCTGGGGCTCGGCATAAACGAAGCCGACATCCATACCGAGGCCTTTGGCGGGCCATCTGCAACGAGCGCGAATTCCGGTACGGGCAAGGCACAACAGGCGACTGGTGCGCCGCGCAAATCTGATCGCTCGCGCTTCAAGATCTCGTTTTCCGACTCCAAGCGGCGTGTCGTGTGGGAGCCGCACCATGGATCGCTTCTCGACATCGCCGAGGCTTGCGGTGTGGAGGCTCGTGCGTCGTGCCGCGCCGGGCAGTGCGGCAGCTGCAAAGTCCGGCTCAAGTCAGGCAAAGTCACCTATACTTCACCGCCGGCTGCTGCTGTTGAGGAGGGGACATGCCTGCCATGCCTCGCCCGGCCGGTCAGCGACCTGGTCGTCGAGCTTTGATGTGGGCAGGCTAATTCTGTTGGGTCACAGCCTCGACCGGAAGGCGGGTCGGGGTTAGCGGCGGGCCCGTCGGGGCAGTATGATATGTATGGCACTGCTGGCAATTCTGCGGCGCCTTGCCGGTGGCGTGGCAGGCAACACATGTGACTTTCTTGATGGGCTTGAAACTCGGTTGGGCTGGAGGGGGCTTCGACTGCTGTGCCGTTGCCGTCACCAGCTTGGTTTTTTCCGGCTTGAGCAGTTCATGACAGGTTAGACATCCGCGCTTGTCGAGCATCGACAAGTGAGGGGCATGACTGAAGTGTGTGAACTTGTCGCCATCCTGTGAAGGCACGTCAGAACCCCAGACCACTCGTGCCGGTCCGCGCGTCCCCTCATCGATACTATGGCATTTGGTGCAGCGACCCTGCGCGTCTTTGTCCGTGAGCTCCTCGAAGACTAAAGCCAGGACGGCGACTTTCGCTGCTCCTTGACCAGTGGCGCTAAAATCGAGCCATGACCGCACGAATGGGTCGGCATGTTGGCCCGGCCGGTAGTAGATGGCGTAGTCCTTGCGGTACCAGCCGCCGTACTCACTCCAGGTTTCGTCGTCGATCGGCGGGCGGCGCGGTTGAGCGGTTTTAGCCTCCGGCGTCTTACCGCTTGGCTTTGATGCCGCCTTTGGCGGTGGCTTGGCGGAAGCCTTGCGGACTTCTTCGACTTCACCTCGGGCGGCCATTCGGGTTTCCTTCGGCTCGAGACCCTCCTGAACGATTTCACCGAGGACGCTCACATACCAACGTCCGCCCTTCGGATTTTGGACAAGCTTGGTCTGGGGCTTCGGTTCCGCTTCAGAAGCTACCTCCTTAGCCTTTTTGGGTCTCTTTGGTGCTGCCGTCTTTGGGCGCAGCGCCTTTTGCCAGCCCGGCCGCTGGCGGCGCGCAAGCTCCTTATCGAGTGACGGCAGCCAGTTCTTCACGGCCGCAATCAGCACATCGCGTGGCAGCGTCCCCAACATGCGCGTAATGTCTGCGCGATCCAGGGAGACACTGGTGGCAGCGCGAACACGTTTGAGAATACGGACCGCCTTCGCGCCTGAGAGTTCATCGAGGAGTTCCTTGATCTCCCAAACCAAATGCGTCACGTCCTTGATGTCGGCCTTGGTTGCGGATTGCAAATCGAACAAGTCAAGCTTGTCGGTTCTCTGTAGCAAGGCACGACGCTTGTCATCTCGCGCGAGTAGGACGCGCATCAGGGGCGACAACTCGGCCTCCGTGTCTTCCGGCCATTTGCCGATTGGCGCCCTGCGGGCCTTTAGTGTTTCTAGGTCGAGGCCGGGAAGCGCAAACAGAGCTATTCCCTTGGGGCCTGTCGCCCGGTCAGCCCCGACAATCTGCGGCAAATGGCAAGATGAGCAGGTCTCATCGAACGATTTCAAGCCAAGCGTTGCACCTTCAGCTGTGGGGGTATGGCAATCCGTGCAGGCTTTCGGCATCGACTTCAGGTCCGGCTGGTTTTTGCGGGCCTTTTCGAAGTGCTCCGAGAAGTGCTTTGAATGGTCGTACTTTATGGATACCGGTTTACGTGAGGCATAGCCGGTGAAGTCGGGATGATCCGTTTGGAAACTCGTAAAGCTCACCTGGTGGCAGGCATTGCACGTGCGGTCCGTAGCGGTGTGAGCCGCGCCGTCTGTTCGCCGGTGCTCGCTATGACAGGTGGCGCACCCAATTCCGGCGTGGTTGCGGCCGGTCATGCCCAGCGCCGTAGCAAGAAGTTCATTTGCAGCGTTCGCCATTGAGGTCGCATCGGTCGTCTCGGAGATTTGTTTCTGCTTTTCCTTCGTGGTTTGCGCCAGACGGCGGGCGGGGAGATTGTGCGGGGTGTGCGGGGCGTCGCCCAACTGGTGGCAGGTCAGGCAACGTGTGTTGTCGGCGTGTGCGTCCGTCCTTGACAGGATTGCCGAGGCCCAGCCAAACTGCTGCTTACCGACGTTGGAGTGGCAGGCGCTGCAGTCATCGATGGCACGGTGGGGAGGCGACAACGGTCCGGGCGTCAGCATTGTGCGCTTCGAATCGTAGCCCACCGATAACGCAAGCACGCCCAGCGTCAGAATTGCCGTCCAACGCGCAACCCTTCCTGTCAGCTGCGCATGCTTCGCGGCGCTATTTTGATCTGCGTTGTCCGTCATGTTCCCCCAGTTTCAATCGCTCTGCCGCCCGCGTTAACGCGCACCGTTAATGACCGTCGACACGGCGGTAGCGTCATGTCCGCCCAGCGTGAATGCGTAGACCGCGCACACATGGAAGATCGTAACAACAACGAGCGCGTAGGTCGCCGGCAGATGTACAAACAGCCAGCCCTTGAAGGCCATCTCGTGAACATGCCGACCGTCGAGCGCGTATTTCGAGCGGACCAACTGCTTCAACTCTTCAAGGGAGCCATGATGGGATGCACCGTCATCGCACTCTGCCGCATCAATTTCGAAGACAAGCTGCTTCAGCGGCCGGCGAGAACCCTGCAGATGGGCAAGGGCGTGACGGGGCCGATCGAAGAACTCATGCAGGCGCTCAGCATAGAGGTCAACGATAGCTCGCGAACCCGACTGCTCGACGGAATTGATAGCGAGACGGACAGCTGCTGCCGCAATGCGAGCTCGGGCCGCGGGTGTTTCTTCTACTGATTCTGCGGTTCCATCATTGTCGAGCTTCAAAGGAATGACGTTGAGCAGATAAAGCCCAATCAAGCCACTTGCCGCGACAGCTATAAACAAGGTGAAGAGCACCCATTCCAGAGCGGTGTCCGGCAATGAAAAGCTGATGTGGAGAGCGAACGTCAGGACGGCAAACAGGCCAATTGAAACGTGTCTCTCGGTCCATCCGGGGATTCCGCCTGGGATCAGCTTCGGCAAGTGTTTCTTAAGCCGCAAGACAAGTTGCAGTGCCATCGCGGCCGCCAGGACCCAGCCGGTCATGAATACCGGGTCGAGGAGGTGTAATTCAAAAGTTTGGGTGAGCCAGAAAACACCGGCATACGTGGACACGATCAACAGCGCGTGCAGCAGAAGTGTTCTCATAACTCCCTCCACTTGCTCAGTTTGAATCGGACGGTTCACCGACATACTTGCTTTTGCCGGGAATGAGCGGATCGATGGCTGCGAGTTTCCCACCGTCATAACGCGCCGAGAGTGCCTTGCCGGTGGCAGCAACTTTATCCGCGGCGGCCATCAGTACCTTCTTGTTATTCAGTTTTAACCCGGCCTCATGAGCATCCTCGACGATGCTGCCAAGCTCCGGAATGTCGGGAAGGCGTTTCGCGGCGTCTAGCATTGCCTTGCGGGCCTTGTCGGCGCGATGTGCCATTCTGATTGCGTAGCCCTTGAATTTCGTTGCAACGGCAATGGCGCGTAGTGCTGTTTCGAGTTCCACGGTCAAGCCGACGAGATACATGAGGCGGCGGCGCTTGGTGCTCGCAAGGGCATTTTGCTTGCCGTTGTTATACCAAACGTTATGCCTGACTTGGCCCTGCGACCATGACACCAACTCGAATGGGCTGCCCGCTGGATGGCCGCCCACATTGACCAGCTCTTCATTCGGTACGACATGGCAGCCGTAGCAATTCTTCGCGACGCCATACATATCGTCCTTGCGAATCATGCCGAGGGCTACCGACTGCTTCCAACGCTGCGCCGCCTCGGAAGCCGTCTCCGCCTTCTTGTTGGGCTTACCGGAAAATTCGCTGTGAAGCTTGATCCAGTTTTGGGCGGCCCCGTGACAGGATTCGCATGAGATGCCGGCGGTGACGCGGATCGCGCCACGTTTGTCTCGCTTGGTGAAATGACAGCCGAGGCAAAGTGGATCGGCTTTGATGCGTTTGATGCCAAGCTTACGGCCAATCTCGCGGGCTTTTTTGCTGCGTGGCATCTCACGGAACGTTTGGTGGTGTCGTGTGTTCTTCCAGATCGTGGTTTCCTTGGTGTGGCACTCCGCACAGGCGTTGGCGCCAACTGCTTTCGCGGTTTCGTTCGAGTGGGCTGTGTCCTTGACGAACAAGCCGACAACGAGCGGGATCAGGACTAACAATACGGCGCAGATCATTCGGATCGATAGGACCGGGGAAGGACACGCGCCAAACGCGTTCCGGGTCATACTCGAAGTGCTGTAGAATAGTGCGCTCAACGGATGCTCTCGTCAGAAGTCCCGTCTCAAGGCGCACGTCGATACGTCCCTTGAGGCAGGGTTCCCCAGCACCGCCTACGTAAGGTGACTCTTCACTGTCAGCTTTGTCGCAAATGTGGCAAACGCGCTTAGCAAGCGGTACGCCGCGTCAACTTGTGGCTCGGCTCAGTAAAGGCGATAGCCTTTGGACTTCTCCTCGAATTCCGCAGCTTCCGTCCGCCACGACGCGATAATTGATTGGCCGGTTGCGCCATTGAGCAGCTTGCTGCGCAGACGCTTGGTGCCGGCAATTGCATCAAACATGGCGACTTTCTTGAAAAGCGGAGAAACACCGTGAGAACGAGCTTCACGGATCAGAAGCGAAAGGGCATGAATACCGACTTCAAGGGGCTGATATGTATCCTGATTTGTAACAAGTACGCGCACACCGTGAATGGTTCGGCCAACGAAGGCGGGGTTCTTTGCCACGCCGGGGATCGAGCGCGGTCTGTATCGTGTCGGCTGGAACTCAACTCCCGGCAGGCCCAACGCATTAAGCCGGCCGGCCATACGACGCGCCTTTAGCCAAGGCGCTCCGAACACAGTGAATGGCTCGTTGGTGCCGCGCCCTTCGTTGACCAGCTGTGTTTCGCCGACAATGCCGATGCCCGGGTAAACGAGCGCGGAGTTAAAGGTTGGAATGTTGGGGCTCGTCGGAATCCATGTTTGTTGGATTTGATGCCAGCGCATCGAGCGTTCCCAACCACGCATCGCAATCACACGAAGATCCAGCTTATCGAGACCCCTCCGCCAGGCTTCCCCCTGTATCATTCGGGCAAGCTCGGCAACTGTCAGACCATGCACAACCGGAATGGGGTAAAGGCCGACGAATGAGCGCCGCTTCGGTTCGAGCACAAATCCCGATACGTTTTGACCGCCAAGCGGGTTCGGACGATCCAGAATGAGAAATGGAATACCGGCCTCCGCCGCGGCTTCCATGGCCAGTCCCATCGTCGATATGTAGGTGTAGAAGCGTACGCCGACGTCCTGAATATCGAAGATCAACATATCAACATTGCGCAACATGGAAGCGGTTGGCTTCTTGGTCGCACCGTAGAGGCTGATAACGCGAACGCCCGTTTTTGTATCAACACCGTCACGGATGCTTTCGCCTGCTTCGACGGCGCCACGAAACCCGTGTTCGGGTGCGAAGATGGCGACAAGATTCACGTTCGGCGCTGCGTGTAGGGCATCAGCCAGATGCTGGCCGCCGACAAGTCCCGTTTGATTGGTAATCAAGCCGACCCGCTGGCCGTCGATCGCCGCAAACTCTGAGGCGACGAGTATGTCGGCTCCCGTGGTGACGCGAGGCGTTGTGCGGCTCTGTTCGCTTCGGGTCGAGGTGCTCAGTGGCAGCATACAAAGGCAGCAGCAGAAAGTCGTCAGCCATCGGCGAAAGGGAATTAGTGCGGACATTATTCCACTCGTCTCCGGGGCATTCGCGGTGGCTGCGAATTGTGGATTCTAAGTTAGTGAGCATGGTCTGCGTAATGCGGCCATGTCCAGCACACATCTAAGAGTTCGGCGTATTGTACACTTTGACTGAACTCGAGGGCGTGCAGTTTAAAGGCCTACTTCCGAACTCAGATTTGAACTATGTGTCCTTCATTGACGTTGATTTGTCGAAATATGAGGCGGTAATGCTCAGAGACTTGGCAGGTCGAATTCGCACCGCCAAGTGACGTCGGGACTGGCGCCGACAAACACCCCCTACTCCCACCCTCTGGTGTCAGTCCCGGCACTGAGAAACAGTGGTTGGATTTGCTAGCAATGGCTTGGAAAAGGGGCGAGACCACCTTCCTATGTCTGGGTGGCGAATTCCTTCCTATTGCGGCGCTTGCTTCGACAGGGTCGGATTGCGAGTTGTCAATGCTGTTGTGCCTTCAGGGTGCATGGTCCAATTGGTTGAGATGGTCCTCCGGCCAGTCCCGTGGCGCAGGGGTGCCGGGACCGACTTATTTGCCTCGCGACGTACCTCCGTTGTGGGGCAGCTGGCTGCGTGGATAATTCCATTTCGAAACCCCTTAGTAAGATCGGCCAACTCCCAGCGGACGGAACCGTTTGCTAGCCCCCCGCTTGACGGGTGCAAATCCAATCAGATCGCAATCTGTGGCAAACCGTCAGATACCGCTGAAGGGATACCCCACGGTGCAAGCCTTGCGCGGACGGTTTCGACATCGAGGCCGAAATCGCCGAGGTGATAATTGTGATGCGGGTGCTTATTGCGGGGATTCGCCGCCATGAAGTTACGCATGCTGCCTTCTAGGCATTGATCGCGATCGTAGCCGAAACGCTCATAGAGCCCCCCCGCAACGCCGATCGGATCCTTGACCAGTTCGCTGTAGGCTACGCGCGCGAGCCGGTCTGGTCCGAGATTGCGCAGCGCCTGTCCGGTCACACGACGGCTTTGCTCGGCAACATCGAGGACATAGGCTCCCACAGCGTTGAGGTCGACGTCCTCGCTCAGGACACTCCACATTAGGGCCGTGAGCGAGCACAGGGAGGCAACCGACTGCACCGGATCACGCTCCATAAAGACAATGCGCGCATCGGGAAACACCTCTAGCAGTTCCGGCAAACGCGCTGAGTGAACGGGTGACTTCAGTACCCAGTGTTGGCCGCGGCGCACCCATTGCAGCAGCTTGAGCTGACGAGCCAACATACGGTGGGGCGCGGTTCGGTCAGGAAGATTATCAAGCCAGCGCCAATAAGTTGGCAGATTGGCGAAATCGAAGCCATCGGGCAGAAGCTGCGTATAGAGGAAGAGGTAGAGGCATTCCTCGGGATCGGTTTCGGCCGTGATAGCGTGAACACCCCGGAGGTCGGGCACCACGGAGTTGAGTTGCCAGACGGCGTTGCGTCCCGCCCGCATGCGGCGTCGCGTGTCCTTGGGCGAAGGCGTCACGTTGCGCGGCACCGGCTCATGCACTTCCCAAAATGGTAGATAACGGGCGCCAGCGTGACAACACATCAAACGCTGCATCAACGTCGTGCCGGAACGCGGCAACCCGACGATGAACAGGGGCTTCTCAATCCGTTCCTGCAGGATTTCAGGGTATTGTTGGTAAGCCTGCTCGAAACCGAGTTGGTTGGTCACGCAGCGGATCAAGTCGCGCTGCACGATGAGGCGTCCAAACAGCGAAAGACTTGCTTCGGTATCGTAGGCATGGGCTCGGACATTGAGACCCTCGGCCGACAAGGGTTCTAGTTCGGTTGGGGCGCCGTGAGCTCGTTGTGCCTTCGCAAGGATGCGTTCGCCGTCAATCCGGGGGGCGAAACCGGCAGCCTTCAACGGCGACCCGAGGCGGTTCAGCAAGCGTATCGCCAGCGACTTTGATGAGTAAGCCATGGCGTCTTTCGTCGGCCGCATGCGGGTCCTTTGGGCGTTCGCTAGGGTTTGATGGTTCGACCGATGGACATCGATCGAACCGCGCCTCATCGGTGCAGAGATCGTTTTTCCCCCGTTCGCAGTCAGCATGTTTGTACCGACGGGCAAAGTCGGTGTCACCTCGCCTTTATCTCTACTCCCCAACACATTGAAGGAAATTAGCTATTTTTCGTGTGGGCGAGAACCCGGGTGGTGCCAGCGACGCTGACGGTGTGGCGAGCTCCTCGGGATTCGTATGGGTTGGGAACCTGAGCCGAGCAAATTGGGGTCGCCCGCGATTTATGCGAGCCACGTTTACTTAGTCGATCTGAAAGCGGCGGCGCGATACAAACCGCAAACAACTCTCGCTAATGGATGCTGACGGATATCGCTTGGAACTCCTCAATCGATTGGGCGCCCGACCTCGATTTAGAAGTCCTCTTGCGACCAACAGGTGGTCAGCGCTTGCCGAACGCTGGATTGCCATGTGAGCGAATTGTGCCTTTTGGCCGGGGGACTGCCGATTGAGAACGGGCGGAAAACTGCTGAGTTCCAGAAGGTGTTATTCGGGTCGGTGGTATGTGCTTCCAGGAGGAGACAATCAGCCAGGCCCCAACAAGAAGCATAAACAGTGCACTGAGCAGGAATGTCTCATGCGGAGCATTCTTTACGTCTTCATCGGTCATGTATTCTTTGAAGCCCAGTGCTGAATTGACACTTGGCTCATCGGCGTAATATCGCACCTGGATTTGCTGTCCATCGCGAACTGTATAGGCTTGATCCTGAGATACATTGATTTCGTTGGAATACTTACGGCCATCCAGCGTCGTGAAATTGTATTTGATGGTGTGGTACCTGCCGGCGCCAGCAATTCGGCCCCATCTCCCAGTAACCAAGTGCTCCGTGCGTGATTTAATTACCCCGGTAGTGTCGACACCGTTTTCAACAATTTTCCGACCAACTCTCTCGACGTCTCCGTAGAACACAGAGAGGGCTCCCGCCGCACTAGCAAACATCAAAATAATTCCGAAAACGAATTTGACGTATGACCACATGAAAACGCACTCCAATACAATATA
>DAOUZE010000272.1 GCA_030665765.1 Filomicrobium sp. | reverse complement strand
GGTGTGGTGCGCCGACATCACCTACATCCCGCTGGCGAAGGGCTTCCTGTACCTGGTGGCGGTCACGGACTGGTGGAGCCGCAAGGTTCTGGCATGGCGTCTATCGAACACCATGGACGTGCAGTTCTGTGTCGATGCGCTGGAGGAGGCGATCGGCCGGCATGGCCCGCCGGAGATCTTCAACACCGATCAGGGCGGCCAGTTTACATCATGAGCGTGGACGCAGCGGCTGAAAGAAGCCGGGGTACGCATCTCGATGGATGGGCGCGGCCGGTTCCTCGACAACATCTTCATCGAACGGCTGTGACGCTCACTAAAATACGAGTGCATCTATCTGCATGCCTTCTCGGGTGGGCGCGAGGCTCGTCAGAGAATCGGCGACTGGGTGACCTTCTACAACCACCAGCGCTCTCATGCCACACATGGCGGCGAGACGCCGGTCAGGGTACATTGAGAATGGCTGTTGGTATCCGGCCCGGGCTTGCGCCCAGTCCTCCATCCGACAGCTCTGGTAGCGTAACGAACTGAATATGAAATCCGATCGGCAGGCCTCGACAGTAGCTTAAATTACCTGCAAACCTGTCCAACGATTGGGGAGTAGCTCAGATCGCCTCAAGCCGACGGCGATCTTCCGGCGTGACGTTTACGATAATTCCTGCGCTCATATCGAGAGCTTGAAGTGCTTCGGGCAGTTTGGGCATCGTCTGTAGGAATCAGACCCCTAGTGGATGGGAACGGATGAGATGCCTGAGCGAAAAAATACGATACCGATATGGGTTTGGATCGTCGGGGCTGTGCTCGTGATTGGATGCATTTTCGCCGGCTACCGCACGATTGAGACACGACAGCATTTGGAGGCAGTGAAAAGCAAACTGGTGAGCGTTAAGCATTTGGCAGCAAAGACAGCAGCGGAGTCCGATGCTCAAATCAACGAGCTTCAAATCAAATTAGATCAGGCCACTTCGGAGATTGGACAACTAAGAAACAACCTCGACACAGCCCAATCGCAGCTTAAGGAGAGGGCTTCTAGTCTGGAAACAATGCGAAGCGAGCTTGAAAGCGCCAAGCAATCGGCAGCAAAGACAGCAGCGGAGGCCGATGCCCAAATCAACGAGCTTCAGACCAAATTGGATCAGGCCACTTCGGAGATTGGACAATTAAGAAACAAACTCGACAAAGTCGTGGAGGTCCATGCGGAAATCATGACGCCCTTGGAGCGGGTAGCCAGCACGCCTAAAGGTCAGCTGAAAAGCCCCTACCCGGACTTCGCGAGCGTCGCCGAGGAAGGCCATCGCAAGTACATGGCTGCAGGCTGCAATGGCTGCCATGGAGGAGGAGGAGGAGGAGGAATGGCAGCGCCGGTAACTAATCCCATTTGGATCTATGGCGATGACGACGACACACTGTTCCGGCTGATCACGCTTGGCACAGGTAAACTTAGTCCAGACGACGCGTTCCGGAAGCTGGGCTATAAACGCAAGGGCTCCGAGTTCGTAGTCGGGCCGATGCCGCACTTCGGCAAAATTATAAAGACCGATGACGACCTCTGGAAGATCATCGCTTGGATGAGGACGGTGCATTGTAGCCGCCGAGTGGAAGATAGATGTTGAAGAGGACGCCTGCATTGTCTGCATTCGAGCACGCTGACACCTGGAAGCGAGGGCCGCGCTAATCCGTGTGGGATGACCGCAAGCCTCGTCAGGTTCACAGGTCGGGAAACAGCCTATGATTGACGAAATTCCTGAGGTCGCCGCCGGTCATCGCGGCGTTGTGGTCGAGCTTGGCGTTCTTGCCCTTGGGCGCAGCCCAGCTTTCCCAGCAGAACTGCACGTCCATGGTGTTCGACAGACGCCATGCCAGAATCTTTCGGCTCCACCAGTCCATGACCGCCACCAGGTACAGGAAGCCCTTCGCCAGCGGGATGTAGGTGATACCGGCACCCCGCAGCAGATACGGGTAAACCTTGTGCCCCTCTCTTGGCAGGGATTCTGGTCCGTGGCCGCCTGTAGATCGGCATCAGAGAAAGTTGATCACTCCAAAAAAGCAATGACCGTAGGCAAAGCAAATGCTATACTTACCCAGCAGTTGAACCTCGAAGAAGCTGTGAAGGAGACGCTGATGTTTCCGCTCACTCGCATCAAGTTCCTAAAGCTCGCAGTGGCTGGTGCGCTCGTTGTCGCCCTCTCTGCTCCTAACATCCATGCCATCGCCCAGGAGATGGTGCAGAGGTTAGGGCCGGTCGGGCCTAACGACGGTATTCTCGCCACGATTGGCACTATGCATGTCGTAGCCTTCTTTCAGCCTACGAGTGGCCGTTGCGCCGTCAATGCAGTACTCTGGGACGATTTGGGTGCCGACGCTGGCGTGTCAGCTAAAGGCGTTCGGGTCAATCTAGAGGCAGGCGAGATCCTCATAATTGAAACCGCCTTGCAGGAATCACTAAATCTCCAGTGCGCTAGCGATGGAGCAACTCTTGCGGCCATAGACACCGAAAGTCTTGCTGCCTCTGGCATCATCGCCCAGCCCTCCACACAACCCATCAAACAGGACGATTAACCGGGGGAGAACTATTGGAAGGCAAAGCTAACCTTGACTTCCTGCAGTTGCGCCCTCGGTCGAGTGATTCACGGCGTGCGCCGTGGCGTCGATGGGCGTGACAATGATCAAGATTTCCACCTGTCCACTGATATCCCACTGAATCCAGGGAGGAACCCATGAAACCTATATTCTTGAGCTTACTCGCGGCCCCTCCCGCAGCAAGGCCACTTGCCAAAAAAGCGCGTGTCGTCGCCATGCTTGCCCTTGCGGTTGGCACATTTGCAACTCTTCTGCTTGGGCCAAGTACTTGCAACGCTCAGGATGCAAGAATCATGAAATCGATGGCGACTTTGAAGGAGCAGACAACAAAATTGGGAGGGCCAAAGATAGAGGGAAAGGACCTGGTTGGCGGTAAAGAAGCCCCTGCTTTGTATTTCGGTTCGACCAAAATGAACAACAACTTTACCATGGTCGATGAGGTTGCGGCGGAGGACGGGCGAGGGATGACGGCGACGCTGTTCGTGAAGGGCGGCGATGAATACATCCGCGTCACAACGAACGTGCCGAGGCCGGACGGAAGCGGGCGGGCGATTGGAACTATCCTGGCCGGCCCGGCGCTCGAGGCGATCAAAGCAGGCAAGCCATACTACGGCAAGGTCCCGATCCTAGGCACGCCCTATGTCACAGGTTATGAGTCGATCAAAGACACATCGGGGGAAATCATCGGCATTTACTATGTGGGCTACAGCCAAGATGACCTCCTGGCCAGGGTCGAGGGCCGGCTTGCTTACGCGAGAACGTTACTCGGCGTTACCGACGATCAGGCTACCGCCTGGAAGGCTTACGAGGACGTATCGCGTGCCAATGTCGGGACCATGCGGACGGCGCATCAGGCCATGTTAACCGCTGAACAGTCTGGTGTGGTCGTCGACCGCATGCGGGCGCAAACCGCCGAGATGGAGGCGCGGCTCGATGCGAGGAAGGCTTTGCAGCCGGTGACGGAGGCCCTCTTCAAGGTTCTGAGGCCCGAGCAACGGCAGAGGGCCGACGTTGTGCTCTTGCTGCTTGGCAAGAGCGGCGGAGGCGTTGAGTTTTGACCATTAAATGAAGGCGGGACTGGCGATTAGATCGAGCGCCTTCAGCGGCATTGTCAGACGAACCTGAGCGGGCCTGCGAAGGGTGCTGGTCTGAGGCGTTCAGGCCGCCAGCTGACGCTACTCGGCCAGGGCGGCAGAACGGTTTTGTTTGAAGATGTCGCGGCGGTTGAGGTGGCGGTCGTGGTTGAAGTGGTTGTGGATTGAGGCATGGGCGGCGGCAAATTTCTGTAGGGTCCTTACGGCCCTGAACCTCTGCATCCCTCGCTCTCGTCGTCGGAACGGCTGGTGGGAATTCTCAGCCCGATTGTTGAGCCAACGACCACACTCCTGGTTGGCGGCGTTCCCAATTACTTTCATCGCGGATCGGTACGACCGAAGTCGGTCGGTTACAATTGATCGCGGCCGGCCGTAACGCTTCATCGTGCGCTTCAGGAATTTCAGTGCAGCCCTGCGATCCCGGCGCTTCGTCGCAAATACCTCGAGCACTTCGCCTTCGTGATCCACCGCTCGCCAGAGATAATGCGTCTCGCCATTGATCCTGACAAACACCTCATCCAGGTGCCAGCGCCATTGCGAAAATGACCGATGATGAAGGCGTCGTTTCCTGATCTCGCTGGCGAACATCGGACCGAAGCGACTCCACCAGAACCGTATCGTCTCGTGGCAGATGTCGATGCCCCACTCAAACAGAGTATCCTCGACCTGTCGTAGCGACAGCGGATAGCGGATGTACATGATCACCACGAGGCGGATGACCTCGGGCGAGCTGTTGAAATAACGGAAGGGATTGCGCATCGCCGGAGGCTAACGACCCTCGCCAGGAGGCTCAGGCCAATTTACTCTGACAATGCCCTTTCCGCACCTGATGGTAAGATCGCGTCGTGTTTAGTCTGACACCAGAAGAACTGACCGCCATCAAGCTCTCCTTGCGCGTCGCCGCCGTGGCCACGCTGGTGAGCCTGCCCGTTGGCATCGCCGTGGCCATGCTGATTGGCCGCTGCCGGTTCTTTGGCCGCCCCCTCATCAACGCGCTCGTGCTGTTGCCACTTGTCCTGCCGCCAGTGGTGACCGGCTATGTGCTGTTGCTGCTCTTCGGCAAGCACGGGCCGATCGGCTCTTGGCTCTACGAGACCTTTGGCATCGTCTTGGCCTTCCGCTGGACCGGCGCGGCGCTGGCCTGCGCCATCATGGGCTTTCCGCTTCTGGTGCGGGCGATCCAGCTCTCGGTCGAGGCGGTCGATCACCGGCTTGAGCAGGCGGCAAGCACGCTTGGCGCCAGCCGGGCCTGGGTCTTTCTCACCGTGACGCTGCCCCTGATCACGCCGGGCATCATCGCCGGAACTGTCCTCGCCTTCGCCCGCTCCATGGGCGAATTTGGTGCGACCATCACATTCGTATCGAATATCCCAGGGGAAACGCAGACCCTGCCGAGCCTGATCTACACCTTCACCCAAGTTCCCGGCGGTGATGCCGGTGCGCTCAGGCTC
>DAOUZE010000278.1 GCA_030665765.1 Filomicrobium sp. | reverse complement strand
TATCGACGCATCCGGGCTGTCCCCTAGGGAACACCGTCTGGCGGCGGGACTAGCTGCGCAGGCGTCCGGCCAGCACCAGCTAACGGCCAAAGGCTTATTCAAGCCCTGTATCGCCATGAATCTTGCGCCACTATTGCCCAGCGGTCGGGCAAGAATTGATTTTAGAGCCTGACGAGCATGTCTGCGCCCGGCTGTGCCATGATCAACGCGTCATTGTGGAGGGAAGAACCATGGCGATAGACCATCAGTTGGAACTGAAAGTCTTGATTCCTAAACGCGGGCCGCTATCACCATGCGCAAGCCAGAGCGGATCACGGCTCTAGCGCGAGCGCTTACTCTGGGCATTGTACTGCAGCGCGGCCTGAAGTGCTCGCACTTCACCGTGAGGTACACTCGAAGAACTCATCTGGGCATGATCAATCGGAGACGGACGCAGCCAGACGGACGAAGCCCGCGTGCTGATCAGAAACGTTCGCGAGGTGCTTTTGCTCAGACATAGCCGTGCGCAAATGGTGCCAGGGAGATTTCGAATCTCCCTCAGCAGGCCCGGAGCGTCCTGAACGGTACCCTCAACGTCCACAACGACATAGCCGATTTCGCTGTCGGTCTGGCAGTACTGCGCGGCGACGTTGGTGCCGTGCTGAGTGAACACGGCGTTCAGCCGGCCAAGCCCTCCGGGCTCGTTGCGGTGGACTTGGATGAAGCGAATACCAGATGATCTAGTTGGCAAGAGTACCTGCGGGAAGTTGACCGCGCCGGTGGTCGACCCATTGTCGGAGTAGTCGACGAACTTGCGGGCGACTTCGGATCCGATCCGCTCCTGCGCCTCTTCCGTTGAGCCACCGATATGCGGGGTCAGAATGACATTGTCCAGGCCTTGCAGCGGGCTCATGAACCGGTCTGCATTGGATGAAGGTTCGACGGGAAAGACGTCAACGGCAGCACCGCTCAGATGCTTGTCCCGGAGCGCTGCCGCCACCGCGTTGAGATCGACGACCGTGCCGCGTGAGTTGTTGATGAAGCACGCTCCGGGCTTCATCAGGCGAACCTCACGCTCCCCGATGATGTTTTGCGTCTCTGCTGTCTCGGGCACGTGCAGACTGATGATGTCACTGCGCGCCAACAAATCCTCGAGATCTAAGGCCGCTTCGACATTGCCGTGGCGCAGCTTGTCGACGCGATCGTGAAAGAGTACGCGCATGCCCATCGCCTCTGCGAGAACCGCGAGCTGGCTGCCTATATTTCCGTACCCGATGATACCCAGCGTCTTGCCGCGCACTTCGTGGCAACCAACCGCTGACTTGTCCCAACCGCCCTGGTGCGCGGAGACAGATCTCCCAAACGCGCCCCGCAGCAGCATCACGATCTCGGCGATGGTCAGCTCAGCGACACTGCGCGTGTTGGAGAACGGTGCATTGAAGACGGGGATGCCCTTGCGCTGCGCCCCAGTAAGGTCGACCTGGTTGGTGCCGACCGAGAAGCACCCGACCGCGATGAGGCTGTCGGCGACTCCTATAACGTCCTCCGTGAGCTGGGTGCGAGAGCGAATGCCGAGCAAATGAACGCCCGCGAGCGCCTTTTTCAAGGCCTGTCCATCGAGCGCCTTCGGCAGACGTTCAACATTAGAATAGCCGGCCCCCTCGAGGGCACCGATAGCGGTATCGGAGATCCCCTCCAGGAGGAGGACCTTGATTTTATCCTTCTCCAGCCATGTGTCTTCAGTCGGGGTCACGCCACCATGGCTCCCTAGCTTTTCTCAGTTCCTGGGCGACCGCCGCAACGATGAGGCGCGACAGTCGCGGCAAAACCGTATCTCGTCTTTCAGCGCGCAACGACAGCAATTGACGCCCGCTCCATCAGCGACTGCCTCTTGGCTACATTCACCACTTCCTCGGCCACAATCCTCACGGTGTTGCGGATTTGGTCGGGCGTGTGCTTGGAGGTGATGAAGAAGCGCAATCGCGCCGCCTTCATGGGCACCGCAGGGTGAATAATCGGCAGAGCGTTGATGCCATGCTCCAAGAGCCGGTCCGCCAACCGTACCGCACGGACTGGATCGCCAACCATCACCGGCACCACGGATAGACCCGCACTGGTCATCGTATCGAGGCTAGTCTTTTTCGCCTCCTCGACAAAGAGCTGGCCGTTAGCCTGCAGCTTAGCGACCCTCTCCGGTTCGGCTTTGAGGATCCTAAGCGAAGCAAGAGCCGCGGCAGTCGCCGGAGGCGACAAGCCAACTGAATACACGAAACCCGGGGCCTGGTACTTCAGGATCTCGATGAGATCGTGGCTCCCGCAGATGTAGCCGCCACAGCTGCCCAGCGTCTTGCTGAGCGTACCCATCCAAATGTCGACCTCGCGTGGATCAAGGCCGAAATGCTCGAACGAGCCGCGACCAGTCTTACCCATGGCGCCCAGCGAATGGGCCTCGTCCATCAGCAGCCAGCAACCGTAGCGCTTCTTGATCTCGACCAGCCGGCGCAGGTCCGGAAAGTCCCCGTCCATCGAATACAGACCTTCGGCAACGATGAGCGCGTTCTTGTGCTTGCCGCGATTTTCCCGCAACACTTCCTCGAGGTGGTCCAGGTTATTGTGGCGGAAATTAATAGCGGTCGCGCGTGACAGCTTGGCCCCAACGATCGCGCTGTTGTGCATCAGCTCGTCCTGCAAGATAAGATCTTCAGGAGCCATCAACATGCCGATGGTCGAGACATTAGTGGCGTGGCCGCTCACGAACGTGAGACAGGCATCGGAGCCATAAAAGTCGGCCAAAACCTTCTCGAGCTCGCGGTGCAACATGCGCTCGCCCGCGACGAGCCGGCTGGCCGATACCGACGTTCCGCCTTCGTCGATAGCGGCCTTGGCGGCCTCGGCAACAGCGGGCTCCTGGTTGAGCCCAAGGTAATCGTAGGAGGCGAAGTTCACCAGCTCCCGGCCTTCGTGCAAAGCTATTGCCCCGAGCCGTCCATCATGGACCCGATAGAATGGGTTTTTGAGCGCGAACATGCTTTGCAGGGCACGGTGCTTATTCATAGACTGAAAGATATGCAAATCACCAAACGGAATTGCTGGTTTGTACGTCGGCTCCGCCTCCGCCGGGCGAAACGTGCCGAGCGCCTTAGCGAGCGACCGTGCAGCCCCCTTCACGCCGCCCGGAGCACGTTCAACCGCGTCGTACCAAGAGCCCTCTCGCGACCCCACTTCTTGGCTGGTCATCTGGCACCTTTCGTTTCGACCCATCGAGCACCGGGCCGGGCACAATACCGTCCTGCATATTGGCGTATGCTTATGGCTCGTGTTAAGAGCCACTGTACTACTAATATAGCCTAAACCCGACGAGACTCGAAAGCGACACGGGGCCCACTGAGGAAATGCAGCCTCACTGAAGTGTAGCCTTACTCGAAGCAACGTGGTCGATTATTTTGTTTTTGGATAGCCGCGACATATGGAGCTTATAATGGTGGCCACAACGCAAACGACGCGGTTCCTTCCCTTCCTCGAACCCGCCGAGGAGAGCGCTGTCCTGTCGACTGCCCCGATCAAGTCGTTTGATCCCGGGCAGCTCGTACTTGATCAGAACGTGCAGATGAAGACCATCTTTCTCATTGAGAAGGGGGCCGTGCGGGTCGAGCGCCGAGAGGGGACGGAGATGGTGCCGTTGGCCCTTTTGGAAGCCGGCGAATTCTTTGGTGAGATGTCCTTTATCGATGGCGCCCCGACTAGCGCGAGGGTCATTGCCGATGCACCGACCAGGCTGCGGCTCATCGACGAGGCGACTATCAACGGTCTGATTAGTAAGGATTCCGGCTTTTCCGGCCGGTTCTATCGCTCTATCGCGGCCATTCTAGCAGAGCGACTCCGGCTGACATCCATGCATCTCGATACGCTCATTGAAGGCATCGACTTCTACAGTCGAACGCGAGCCGAGATAGAGGCTGCCGCTGCCAAACTACCCGGATTGGATTGGCGATCGGACCTAGTGTCGGCCCTGGCCAAAGGGGAGCGGGAGGTATAGTGGTGCACCCCGCTTAGCCCTATCAGCTCATTCAGAACGCCAACGCAATTCCGGCCCAGGTTGGCGACATCGATCCTGCTGCCTCGGGCATTCTTGCCAAATAAATCGCAAGGCCACCCAACTCGCGCTTCTGTATGGCTTCCGCATATCCCTCGACCACGCAATAGCGGCGAGACGCATCGAGCACGAGCTTGGGTGCCCGCAGGAAGCCGAATGATCACCGGGGGTTCCTAGCGACTGGCACGGCCGGGATCGCAGCAACCGGGTCCGCCGCGAACCTGGGGCTCGTCAACTGAGCATCGGAGCATGACGTGGCCTGCCCCCTCTGTTTGAGCCACTAAATCGGCGTTTCTCGAAATTATCTCTGGCACCGGCGGGCGCATTGTGAGGGCCTGGTGCGGACGGATATTAATTCCTGGCAATTGGCCATTCAGACCGGTTTCACGGGCCCCTAACGCGAAGACGGCAATGCCGGTGGCGTGCTCTGCGGCAAAGCGGGCAGCGAGATTTTTGACGCAGCTCATTTAGATTCTGAATTAAGTTCGGTATAAATGATATCGTTCCCCCGCGACCAAACGATTTTAATCGCTTACAACATTTCGCGCCCCAGCTCCGTTATGGCAATTGCCGCACCGTTACCGCAAAATATCCCGGTCCTAAACTTTAATTGGGAGTTTGGCACAACACACATGCAACCGCATGCAGCCCTCAACATGCGAGCATCGGCGCCTAAAACTAGCCAGAGAACGGTGTATTAAGTGGCCCAACGAAGCGAGCTTTACAGCCCTCGATAGCATTTTGGGTGAAAGAAATTCGTGGCTTGAAAACCAGGCGCGATAATTGCGAAGTGAGCTACCGGGTCCGCAATGCTTTTTGGCTCGAAAAATTGATGCTCCAGCCTAGTGTTCGGCCCCCAAAAGAAAGGCTGAAATCATTGGCCGGCGCGAGCACGTGGAGCA
>DAOUZE010000348.1 GCA_030665765.1 Filomicrobium sp. | reverse complement strand
TGTACCGCGATCGTATAATGCGCACCATCATTTCTGACGGTCTACGCCGCTAGCGGCGCTGCTACTGGGCGCAGCAAGAACACCATGGAAAGCGTCAACGCAAGCCTTTGGCCACCCGTAACAAGTCCCGCCGCCACATGGCCGGCACGAATATGGAGGGCGGCGGTCGTCAGGCCGAACATGAGCACCCCTACCGGATCGCTTCGAACAAGACCGCCAGACAAGAAGCGCAAGCCAGACGGCAACACAGGCGGACAGTGCCAGCTTGCGTGGATGCTGACGAGTATTCGTTGGGAGGCTCCCCGGTCAAACGATCTGCAGCGTGACGCTTTTTGCCTCTTACGCCGCCGCACATGTGCGGCCCGCCTTAAGGGGTTTTGTCACGATCAGGCTTGTTTCCGGAATCTGAGACATTCTGAGCCGCGGCCCGCCGCCGTTCTTCCAGAACCCGTCCCAAAGCGGACTTCAGCCCGTCCAGATCGCGCAGATGCAAATCCTGCTGCGGGAACGGAATCTCGATGCCCTGCTGGCGGAACTTATTCACAATCGCCTTGCGCACTTCGGTTTGGGTCGACAGTGACGAATTAACATCCGGTACATAGATGCGCACCGAGAAATCGAGCGCGCTGTCTCCAAATCCTTCAAACACAACGAACGGTGCTGGATGGCGGGCAACCAAGGTGCATTCGTTCGCGGCCTCAAGCAGCAGTTTCTGGACGAGATCCGGGTCGCTGTCATAACTAACCCCAATGGGAATGGTGATCCGACCCAGCGCGTTGCGCAACGTCAAGTTGGTCACCGTTCCGGTGATCAAGGCGGAGTTTGGAATGATCACGCTTGCCCGCTCGAAAGTTTCGATTTCGGTCGAGCGCACTGAAATTCTGCGCACATATCCCTGAGTGTCGTCAACCTTGATCCAGTCTCCAACCTTGATTGGCCGTTCGACCAGAAGGATCAAACCTGAAACGAAATTATTGACAATCGACTGCAGACCAAAACCGATGCCGACCGATAGAGCGCCGGCGACAATTGCAAGGTTCGTGATGTCTAGCCCGGCATGTGCAAGCGCCGCAAGCGCCGCCACGGCGAAGCCTAGATACCCAATTCCGGTTCGTATCGAATTGCCAAGGCCCTGCTCTGTCCGGCTCGGATGCAGGACGGTCTCGCCAAGCCAACGCTGCAGCATTCGCGTCAGCAGTAGGATGACGGCAAACAAACCCAGTGCTAAACCGATGTTCAACAGTGAGATTTCAATTCCGCCGACCTCGAAGCCGTACAAGGCTCGGTTCGTGAGTGTCCAAATCTCATTGGACGCGACCCCGAATGACAATAACAAAACCGGGAACGCGATTACAATCAAGACAACATCAAGCAGGATTGAGAGGCCGCGCGCCACCCGGCGCCTAATCTCGATTGGCAACGTTTGTTCACTGCCCGAAGTCTCTTCCTTGATCAATTCCGGCTCCGCCGCAATGGCACGGTTCGCCAGATAGAAGATGACCAATAGGAAAATCGCCGTACCAACGGTAATAAGCCGCGTTGCGACATAGTGGGCGAAAGCGGTATACCCCGTAAAAACCGCAAGCACGATCGCGATCGCGGCAATAACGAGCAGGCCCTTTTGCAGTTGGTCAACGATGAAGGCCACGGGTCTCTCGGAAATCACCGGTATCGTCGGCTGACAGCGAGCGCCTTGTATGAATAAGTACGCAAATGCCAAGCCGACGAACGAGACCCATAGAATGTTGACTGACAAAGGGAGCGCCAGTTCACTGATGGCGGTCCTTACAAACACGTCCAACGCGAACAGGTACACGCCGTATCGAATAAGCCTCCGCACCCTCCAGGCCGCTGGTTCGCCAAGGTCGATAACGCGCCAATCGGGGCGAGCAGGCTGCAGATAGCTCGTTGTGTAGGCGGTGCCGGCGGAGGCAATAACGATAGCCTTTAAGGTCGCTCCTGCGAGACCACCGACCTGTAAGTAGAGCAAGTCCAACCAATGCAGCCCGATGTAAACAATCGCAGCCGCGGCGATTTTCGGCAGCATTCTGAGCGGAGCATCCAGTCCAGCGATCAGTATGCGTTTGGGGAAGGATGGGTGTTCTGCAATCCCTAGTTGGCGCATTCTACGGCGAACACGTCTTGCCCCGATATGCAGCCCGACCCCGGCGACCAAGGCGGCACCAAGGACGAAAAGAAACGGATTAAACCGGCCGTCGATCCTTGACACCCAGTCGTTGAAGATGGCTCCGATCTCGGCCTTGGCGAGCGTGAGTGCGTCGAAGGCCTCCCTCCAAAGAGACGGCGATAGTAGCGTTGGCGAACGGGTCAGCAGGCCGCGGCGAAAAATTTCCAGCCGCAGTTCCTGAATGCGGGCAAGCAGTTGACGTCCTCGAACAAGGGTGAGCTCAGCCGACTTAATGGCGCCGTCGACTTCTGCATGGATCGCGTTCAGGCGCCTGCGTTCGTCCGCAATCGCCTCGGCCTCACTTTCCCCGTCCTTGGGAGCGGCACCAAGTCTGTCGATCTGAGATTTGTAGTTGCGACGATCCGGTTTCAGTTGATCGGCGGCAACGACCGCGTCCGAGAGGATTTTATCGAGCGTCGGCAGCCGTTGATTCAGCTCCTCGTCGCGGTCGCGGATCCGGGTCACGGACTTTTCTACAGACTCCAACCTGTTAGTGAGCCATCGTGCCCTTTCAACTTCCTTGGCCAGAAGCTCAGGCAGTTGAACCGTGACGGCGGGTGCCGGCGCTATTGCTTCGGATTCACCATTGGGGTCGGGCTCTGCGGGTGCCTTTGCGGTGCCTTCAGTCTCGCCCTTTGCCGCCTCGCCGGCGATGGCAGCCGGCTCCTGCGCCACAGCTGCTCCACCAGTTAGCGACAGCAGCATAATCAGTAGAGGGGCTGCAGATCTGGTGTCAGCGACGCGGCGAAAGAACGACGGCATCGGATCTCCTTCTAAACAAAACTTGAGAGGTGATCAGTCAAAAGTGGATTTCAAGGCCGTCTAAAAATCTTGCCGGTGCGCGCTGACCGAAGGTGACACGGACGTCTACAAGGAGAAGCATAAATCCCGACGGGAGCGCTATACCTGAACGCGCGGTCGCTGGTCCACGGGGTGAAACCGCACAGGTGAAGCTGTCCGGAGGACGAAAGCTATTTATCGCCGGCGGCTTTGCCCACCGTGCGGGGCTGGCGCGGAAATATTGGCGTGGTGACGACTTCACCACCGCCAGTTGTTTTTCTTTTACTATCAATTCCCGTCTCGATTAGCACGTCAACCGGACCGCCGGTCATTATGAGATGCTCCTTGTCGTCGCGCCGGATCAGGACCAGTCGCCGCCGGCCGTCCAGGGTTGCCTGTTCGACCACATCAAGCCGCTTTTCGTTCTTTGTGCGGAACATACCGGAGCCGGGCGCACCGCTATCGACATAGCTGCGCCAAACAAGAGCACCGGCAACGATCGCCGCCGCAACGAACACGATGAGTAACAGTAACGATAGAATTTCCCACATCACCAGACTCCGCCGCCAAAGACTATGATCGTATCAGATGGGTTGTCGCCCATGGATCGCGCTCTGCCTACTGCGACCAATACAACCAACATCATCACCACCAACCTGCCCACTTCGGGACGATAATTAATCGAAACGCGTTTATTTTGCGTGACTTAACCTTGTTAATTCGTTGCTAGGCGATTCATTTTGATCGAATCGAAACGCCTAAGTTCATGGCATATTAACTCTGATGGCCGAGTAGTTGAGGTGGCGTTTACGCCCCGGTGGAAAACCTGGGTCGTAAGACCAGCCCAACACCGGCCCACCGTGTGTTGGCATACGAACAAGC